>SCUY01000233.1 GCA_004322525.1 Lysobacter sp.
GACGATATCGCCCGGGCGCAGCTTGTCGGTTCGCCCGGCGTCGATCCGCAGCGTCACCATGGCGGCACGGGGTGCGGCATTGGCGCGCAGTACCGCCAGCGGTGCGCGCTGCAGCGTCGCGGTGAAGCCCAGCTGCTCCTCGATCACCTTCAGGCGTGGCCGCTCACGCGGCGTGCAGAGCGTCAGGGCATGGCCGCCGCGACCCGCGCGGCCGGTGCGCCCGATGCGATGCACGTAGGTATCGGCATCGTTGGGCACGTCGTAGTTGACCACCAAGGCGAGATCCTCGACGTCGAGCCCACGTGCGGCGACGTCGCTCGCGGCCAGCACCGTGCAGCTGCGATTGGCGAACCGCACCAGCACTTCCTCGCGGTCGCGCTGCTCCATGTCGCCATGCAGGGCGAGTGCGGAAAAGCCGAGGTGGGTGAGCGATGACACCACTTCTTCGGTGTCACGACGCATGTTGCAGAACACCACGGCGGTCTGGGCGCGGTACTCCAGCAGCAGGCCGGCGAGGGCGGCCGCCTTGTGGCCGGGTTCGACTTCGTAGAAATGCTGCTCGATGGCGGCGGCCGTGTCACCGCCGCATACCGTGACCTCGACCGGATCACGCATGCTCGCGCGGGCGACCGCGCGGATCGCCTCGGGATACGTGGCCGAGAACAACAACGTCTGCCGCTGCTTCGGCGTGGCCCCGATGATCTCGCGGATCGGTTCCTCGAAGCCCATGTCGAGCATGCGGTCGGCCTCGTCGAGCACGAGCACCTGCACGCCGCGCAGGTCGAGCACCTTCTTGCGCAGCAGTTCCTGCACGCGGCCGGGCGTTCCGACGACGACATGCGGCGAGTGCTGGCCCAGCGAGGCCAGCTGCGGGCCGAGCGCGACGCCGCCGGTCAGCGTGATCAGCTTGAGGTTGGGTATGCCGGTGGCGAGCTTGCGAACCTGCTTGGCCACCTGATCGGCGAGTTCGCGTGTGGGGCAGAGCACCAGCGCCTGCAGCCGCCCCTGCGCGACATCGATGCGGTGAAGCAGTGCGAGCCCGAAGGCGGCTGTCTTGCCGCTGCCCGTGGGCGCCTGGGCGATGAGGTCGCGGCCTTCGAGCAGCGGCGGCAGGGCCTGCGCCTGCACCGGCGTCATGTGCACGTGGCCGAGCGCATCCAGCCCTTGGAACAGGGAGGGATCGAGGGGAAGATCTGAGAATTTGACGGCGTCGGTCATGCGCCATGATACGGGCGGGCCGTCGCATGGCCCGGCGTACGAGGCGATGGCCTACAGTACGCGTCTGTTTTTCCCGGATGCCGCCATGACGCCCGCTTGCCCGCAATGCGGCCTGGACAACACCTATGTGGACGGCGCGATGCAGGTCTGCGCCGACTGCGGGTTCGAATGGGCGACGGCTGGCGAAGCCGTCGCCGCGGCGACGGTGGTGCGCGACTGCAACGGCAATCCGCTCGCCGCGGGCGACACCGTGGTGGTGATCAGGGACCTCAAAGTGCGCGGCAGCTCGATACCGCTGAAGCAGGGCACGGTGATCCGCGGCATCCGCCTCGTCGATGACGACGCGGAACACATCGAAGGCCATTCGGAGAAGATCAAGGGCCTCGTGCTGAAGACCTGCTTCCTGCGCAAGGCCTAGCGAACGCCGCCGCCGGGCAACTAGGCGGCAGATACCGCCTCTTCCAGCGTCGGGTAGTCGGTGTATCCCGTCGCATCGCCGCCATAGAACGTTTCCCGATGCGCGGCGTTGAGCGGCGCATCCGCCCGCAATCGCTGCACCAGATCCGGATTGGCGAGGAACGGCACACCGAACGCCACCGCATCGGCATAGCCGGACGCCACGGCCTGCACGGCCAGTGCCTTGTCATAACCGTTGTTGACAATCCACCCGCCATGGAACTTGGCCCGTAGCGCGGCGTAGTCGAACGGCGCGACATCGCGAGGCCCACCGGTGGCGCCTTCGATGACATGCACATAGGCCGGCTGCAGCGCATCGATCCTCTCGACCGCGCGCTCGAACAGCGGCTGCGGATCGGTGTCGGAGGCATCGTTCGACGGGGTGACAGGCGAGAGCCGCACCCCCGTGCGGCCCGCGCCGATCTCAGCGCATACCGCTTCCATCACCTCGAACAGCAGCCGCGTGCGGTTCTCGATGCTGCCGCCGTAGGCATCGTCGCGATGATTGCTGCCATCGCGCAGGAACTGATCGATGAGATAGCCGTTCGCGGCATGGACTTCCACTCCGTCGAAGCCGGCTTCGATCGCATGACGCGCGGCGCGACGGTAGTCCTCGACGATGCCGGGAATCTCCCCGATCGCCAGGGCACGCGGCGCCGAGACGTCGACGAAGCCCTCGCGGGTGAACGTCTTGGTCTTCGCCGCGATCGCGCTCGGTGCGACCGGTACTTCGCCGTCGGGCAGCAGGTCGACGTGCGAGATGCGCCCGACGTGCCAGAGCTGGATCACGATGCGTCCGCCGCGACGATGCACTTCGTCGGTCACCGCTTTCCACGCATCGACCTGCTCGCGGCTGTAGATGCCCGGGGTGTCCAGATAGCCCTGCCCGAGCGGGCTGATCTGGCTCGCCTCGGTGATCAGCAGACCGGCGCTGGCGCGCTGCGCGTAGTACTCGATCGCAAGTGGTCCAGGCACGCGATCGCCGCGCGCGCGGTTGCGTGTGAGCGGTGCCATCACGATGCGATTGGCGAGCGCGATGTCGCCCAGGCGCGCGGGCTGGAACAGGGAGCGGTCGGACGTGGTCATGGTGAGGTCTCGGACAGTGAAGCCCTCGCATGAGGACGGGACGGTGTGGCCGCCATCGCCACGGCTGGAACACAGTCGCCCATCTCAGTGGGAGGGGCGCTGCCGCTCGACGTCCAGCCGCTGCAGGATGCTGCCGTGTACGCCGGTGCCGATCATCGCGGGGCGGTGCAGGTTACCTTCGTCGATCGGCGATTCGGGTGCCTGTTCGATCTGCAGCAGCTGCGTCATCGCGCCGGTCATGCCATGGGTGATGGTCTGCGAGAGCCGCTCGGCGATGGTGGCGGCTGTCGCCGACAGGCCGATGGTGAGTTCGTCCTGCGGGGACTCGACGAGGCCGACGATCGCCGCGACGATTTCGTCAGCATCGGTGATGGGGAAGGGTTGCAGGCTGTGGCCGGTGTAATTGGCGACATGGTCGAAGAACGGAGTGTCGGCGGCCATCGGCAGCACGGCGCAGATGCGGATGTCCTGCTGCCCGTGCGTGGCGACTTCCTGCCGGAGCGCATCGCACAGGCCAATGATCCCGTACTTGCTCGCGCAGTAGGACGCGTAATACGGCGCCGGCGTGCGGCCGAGCATGGCGGCCACGTTGATCAGCGTGCCGCCGCCGGATCGACGGAAATGGCGCATCGCGATGTGGCTGCCGGCCATGGCACCGCCTAGATTGGTCTGCAGCACGCGCAGATGGTCGGCGAGCGGGATGTCCTCGAACGCGCCCAGCGCGGCGACACCCGCATTGTTGATCCAGACATCGATGCGGTTGAATTTCGCGATGGCCGCAGCGGCGAGCTTCTCCATCTGGTCGGGATTGCCCACGTCGCAATTCACCGCGATGGCATTGCCGCATTCCTTCGCCAGTGGCTCCAGCAGGTGGCTTCGACGCGCCGCGAGGACGAGGTTGTAGCCCTGCGCCGCCAGGCTGAGGGCAACCCCACGGCCGAAGCCACTGGATGCGCCGGTGATGACGACGGTGCGTGCAAGCATGGGGCTCTCCTGGTCGGGGAAAGCGCATGGTGCCCGGCGCGATGTCGGCGCCAGGTGTGTGCCGCCATTGCAGGGGCTCAGGCCCGCGCGTCGAGCACGATGCGATAACGCGCGCGTCCGGCGCGCAGGTGATCGATCGCCTCGTTGACCCGGCTCATCGGGAAGTGCTCGGTCTGCGGTGCGATCCCATGGCGCGCCGCGAAGCCCAGCATCGC
>SCUY01000234.1 GCA_004322525.1 Lysobacter sp.
CTTGCACCTGCGCGAAACGCTGCAGGCCGCGCGCCCCTCACGCGATCCCGCCGAGGCACGGCTCGACCGTTGGGCCCGCACGCGGCGTAGCGCGAACGCGCGTGCTGCCTATGCGTTCGAGGCGATCGATCGCCTCTATTCCAACGACGCCATGCTGGCCACCGCGATTCGCGGCCCGCTGCTCGGCCTCACGGGGCGATTGCCCTTCCTGCAGCACGCGCTCTGGAAAGAAGCGGCGGGCTTGTAGAACAACGCCCTGCGCAAGGCAGGGCATTGTCAGGCCGGTCATGGCCTCGGAATCAACGCGAACCGACGAGTTTTGGGACGCCGGCCCAGTCGATCAATTCCAGTCGCGTCAGGCGGCCATCGCCATTGCGATCGGCAGTCTGGAAACGCGATGACAGGAACGCATGGTTCGACGCCTCTGCTTGAGAGATAACACCATCGCGGTCTGCATCAAGCGTACGGAAATCGATCGCGAAATCGCTGCTGGCAGCGCCATTGCTCCGGACGTCGGCCATCGCGCCCGGATAGCTCGTCGCGATGCGTGCATTGTCGGAGGCATGGGTGGACATGGGGCGCCTCACCGGGGGCGTGACGGCGATGTCCGCCTGGGTTCGCGCCACTGCACTGTTTGCATGCGCACGGTCACGCGCACGCTCGGAGGCTCGCGCTTGGGCGCGTGCCTCGTCGCTGGCATCGCGCTTCATGAAGCCGCTTTCCGCAGAAGCGCCGGCACCCATGGCGCGCTGCGAGGCTTCGATGGCATCGTTCTTGGCGTCCTCGGCGGCAACCGATGCTTCGTGAGCAATGTGCGCAACGCCATCACCACCCATCCGTGCCGCCTGTTTTGCGGCGTGCTTGGCCTCGTTCGATTCCTGGCGCGCTTCGCGGGCCGCCTCGGTCGCGCGGTTGGTGGCGACGCGCGCCTGAACACGCGCCTGCGCCCCATGGGCGCGCTGCGCTGAAACCGGAGTGGAGGCGAGGCCGATCGTGACGGCGAGCGCGGTTGCAAGAAGTGTAATCGTCGGGTTTTTCATCTGCTTCACCATGAGGTGGAAAGTGCGCAGACGGTAGACGGCCGGGCATCAAACGCATGTACAGACGGACCGGATCTCCTGCCGCCGCTCAGTGCATGGTCAGATACCGCTCATGCCCCGCTTATCGCGATGAACGCTGTGCGAATACCGTGATTTCCTCACGGTCGTGATAGAGCTGGCGGGCGCGCACGTCCAGCGGAATTCCCGCTTCGCTCTCGAACAGCGCCAGGCAATGGCGGGTCTCGTCCCAGCGCTTTTTCATCGGCAGCTTGAGGTTGAAAACCGTGCGGCGACACCAGCCCTCGCGCATCCATGTCGCCATGCGCGCGGCGACGCGACGCGGCTGCTCGACCATGTCACAGACCATCCAGTCCAGCATCCGTTTGGGATGCCAGACGAAGCCGTCGGCGCGCAGATGCTCCACGCGTCCGCTGTCGAGCAGATGCTGCGCCAGCGGACCATTGTCGACGCTGATGACGCGAACGCCCTGCCGCATCAGTACCCAGCTCCAGCCGCCGGGCGCTGCGCCGAGGTCGGCGGCATACAGGTTGTCGCCGAACCAGGCATTGCGTTCGGACGCGTCGAGCAGCGTCAGGAAGGCTTCCTCGAGTTTCAGTGCGGAGCGGCTGGGCGCCTGCGGGTTCATGCGCAGGCGTGGGATGCCGAGGGGATCGGCGGTGCTGTCGGAGGGGTCGGCCATTGCGACGATCGCATGGTCGCCGGATACCAGCAGCACGTGCAGCCGCGCGCGTGCGGCGCTGTCTTGCGGAGTCAACCAGCCGGCCTCGCGCAGGGCGGGACGCAGCGCATTGCCCAGCGCGCGTGCCAGGCCGGCAAGCGGGCCGCCGGCGTCCGAATCGGGATGCTCGACGCGAACGTCACCGAAGCGCATGTGCGGCGCTCCCAGTGCTGATTCCAGGCCGCGAAGCAGCGCGCCGACGCGGTCCGGGCGTGCACCTGCAGCAGCCCCGAGGCCGGGGAGCTCGATCAGCTGCACGAGTTTCTGCCGCGCGAATATCAGCGAGCGGAAAGGCAGCCGCTGTGTGAGCAGTTGGGCGTCGTCGCAGACGTACTGCACGAAGGCGCTGCCACGCTGGGTCTTCGGATAACCGGCGATACCCGCCTGTGCCGCGCGTTCGCCCAGCTCGGCCGCGAGTTCGGGCTCGAAGCCCGCGCGGCAGTAGCACAGCAGCCCGCGTTCGACCGACATCATGCAGTCGCCGCTTCGCGCAGAAGATTCAATAGCGTGCTCCGCCGCCGCGACCGTAGTCACGCAGGACTTCGCAGGCGGCTTCCCGCTCGAGATCGCGCACCACGGCGATGCCGCGGCGTTCCAGTTCGCCGATCCAGTCGGCCGGCAACGGCCCCTCGTCGAATTCGGTGAGGGCTTCGACATCCTCGCTGCGTGCACCGATCAACAGCCGATCGATTCCGGCCCAGACCATCGCGCCGTAACACTGGCAACACGGTTGCGCCGACGTTGCGAGAGTTATCGGGACGGGGAGGCTATCGCCTGCACCCTCGTTGAGCCGTGCGCGCTGCATGCGCTGCTGCGCGAGCATTATCGCCATGGTCTCGGCATGCGCGAGCGAACACGACTGCGGCAACACGCGGTTCACGCCCACGGCGATCAGCCGGTCATCGGGCCCGAACACCGCCGCACCGAACGGGCCTCCGGAGGCATGCTCGACGTTCAGCCGTGAAAGCTCGACCGCCAATGAGACCTTGCCCGCGTCGTCGGCGAACACGCGCGTCGTATCGACCTCGTCGTGCACCCAGACAGGCAGGGTGAGGTGGACCTGCGCGAACAGCATCACTGTGCGATGGCTCCCGCTTTATCCTGGCAGGTGCCGGCTATGCAGCTGCAGCCCGTCACTTCCTTGAACCCGCAGATGCTCGACATGCCCTGTTTCGCGCACTGCGCCTGCACAGCGGCGGGATCGGGGCGCGCACCTTTGTTCACGCAAGCCGGCATCGCACCGCAGCAACTGCCGACGTTCTTGACCGCGCAGTCGGATGAGGTGCGACAACTCGTATCCAGTTTCGGCGCGACGGCTTGATCGGGCGCGCGTTCCGGTGGCAAAGGCGCGCTCATCGGGGGGGCGGGCTTCGTGCGTCCGGGAATCCCTGTGGAGTTGGGGTTCGGAGACGAGACCGGCGTATCCGGTCGGCTCGACTTTTGCGGCGCGTCCGCGGACGCAGGCGCTGATCGCGCAGGCGTGGCTGTAGCCGCGTCACCCGACGTGAGCACCTCGCCGCCGGTCGATGTCGCCGGGCGTGCGCAGGCGACCAATGCGAAAGAGAGCAGAAGGGGCGCGAACATGGCGATACGCATGGGAGTTGCTCCAGTCGATGGTCGGCTCAAGGCTTGCCCGACCAGGTGTCACGCAGCGTGACGCTGCGGTTGAACACGGGGTGTGCAGGTGTGTGGTCGTAACGGTCGGCGACGAAGTAGCCGATGCGCTCGAACTGCAAGCCCGTTTCCGGCGCGGCCTGCGCGGCCGATCGCTCGACGTAGCCGGTGACGACGCGGCGCGATCCGGGGTTGAGGTAGTCGCGATAGGTCTTGCCGCCTTCATCCACGTCGGGGTCCGGTACCGTGAACAGGCGGTCGTACAGGCGGATTTCCGCTTCCACCGCATCTTTCGCACTGACCCAGTGGATCGTGCCCTTCACCTTGCGGTTGGCGCCTTCCATTCCGGGACGTGATTCCGGATCGAGCGTGCAGCGCACTTCGACGACGCGGCCAACGGCGTCCTTGATGACGTCGTCGCAACGCACGATGCCCGCGCCGCGCAGGCGCACGTCGCCGCCGACGGTGAGGCGCTTGAAACCCTTCGGCGGAATCTCCTCGAAATCCTCGCGCTCGATCCACAGCACATTCGAGAACGGCACCTGCCGTTCGCCGGCGGACTCGTCCTTCGGATGGTTGGAGAACGTCAGCGATTCCTCGTGCGCATCCGGCAGGTTGGTGATGACGAGTTTCAGCGGGTCGATCACGCCCATGCGGCGCTGCGCCGCGGCGTCGAGATCATCGCGCAGCGCGCCTTCGAGGATCGAGATGTCGAGCAGCGAATTCTGCTTGGAGATACCCACGCGATCGACCATCAGCTTCAGCGCGCCCGGCGTGTAGCCACGGCGGCGGATGCCCTGCAGCGTCGGCATGCGCGGGTCGTCCCAGCCGTCGACCAGGCCTTCGGTCACCAGCGCCATCAGCTTGCGCTTGCTCATGACGAGGTAATTGAAGTTCAGGCGAGAAAACTCGATCTGGCGCGGCTTGGCGGCTTCACGCGGGAAACCCTTGTCGACGAGCGGCTGCAGAAGCTCGGGATGATTGACCAGGTCGACGCGATCCACGCACCAGTCGTAGAGCGGCCGGTGGTCCTCGAACTCGAGCGTGCAGAGCGAGTGCGTGATGCCTTCGATCGCGTCACTGAGCGAATGCGCGAAGTCGTACATCGGGTAGATCGGCCAGGCATCACCGGTGTTCTGGTGTTCGACGTGCTTGATGCGGTACAGCGCGGGGTCGCGCAGGTTGATGTTGCCGCTGGCCATGTCGATCTTCGCGCGCAGCGTGCGCGCGCCATCGGCGAACTCGCCGGCGCGCATGCGGCGGAACAAGTCGAGGTTCTCGTCGATCGAGCGATCACGGAACGGGGAGGGTCGGCCGGCTTCGGTCAGCGTGCCGCGGTATTCACGCACCTCGTCGGCGCTGAGATCGTCGACGTAGGCATCGCCCTGTCGGATCA
This sequence comes from Lysobacter sp., assembly GCA_004322525.1. Lineage (GTDB taxonomy): Bacteria > Pseudomonadota > Gammaproteobacteria > Xanthomonadales > Xanthomonadaceae > Cognatilysobacter. The sequence goes on from SCUY01000234.1 coordinate 4,790, forward strand.
GCTGTTCCGCCGCGAGATGGAACACCTCGAAGTAGTCCGACGCATGGCGCAGCGCGTTCCACGTAAAGCCGAGCCATTGCACGTCGTCCTGGATGGCGCGCACGTACTCGGGGTCTTCCTTCGCCGGGTTGGTGTCGTCCAGGCGCAGGTTGCAGGTACCGCCGAACTCCTGCGCGATGCCGAAATCCAGGCAGATCGCCTTGGCATGGCCGATGTGCAGATAGCCGTTGGGCTCGGGCGGGAAGCGGGTACGGATCGCCCGATGTTTACCTTCCGCCAGGTCCGCACGGATGATCTGGCGGATGAAGTCGTTCTTGACGCCGGGCGCGGTGTTCTCGGGCGATGCGGACATGCGGGCTTGCAACCACGTGGGGAAGCCCGCAGTTTAACGAAGAAGGCCGCTCCGGCCCGACGCGAGGCCGCGATGAAGCCCGTCTACGACGCCGCCAACCTGATAGATGCGCACCTTGTGCGCCATGCACTGGAGGACGCGGGCATTCCCGTGTTCATTCGCGGCGAGGCGCTGACCGGCGGGATCGGCGAATTGCCGGTGTACGGCATGGTGCAGGTATGCGTGCCGGACGCAGCGTGGCCGGAGGCGGATGCCGTGGTGCGCGCACTCGACTTCGGGCAGGCACCGGACGCCGACACCGAGCCGGATTGGGGCCCGGGCCTCGCACCGGCCTGACGCATCCATTACTGCGATCGGCGCGTATCGATGGCATTTGCAAGTGACATTCATGCTGCCTAGTTGTCCGTCATCCACCCATTGCCGGACGAGGAAACCGCCATGCTCGACAAACTGCTGGGAACCGGCGCCCACAAGCGCATGCCGCGCCCGGGTGACGCGCTGCCGGGCCGCGATACCCCGATGCCGGTCCATGCGGCGCACCATGTCCACGGCCGCCCGATCCAGGGGGACTTCGCCGGCTTCGAGCAGGTGCAGTTCGGCCTCGGCTGTTTCTGGGGCGCCGAGCGGCTGTTCTGGCGCATCCCCGGCGTGCACACCACGGCCGCGGGCTATGCGGGCGGCGAGACGCCGAACCCGACCTACCACGAGGTCTGCAGTGGCATGACCGGACATACCGAGGCGGTGCTGGTGGTCTACGACCCGGCGCAGGTCGCCTTCGATGCGCTGCTCAAGACCTTCTGGGAAGGCCACGACCCCACGCAGGGCATGCGCCAGGGCAACGACGCCGGCACGCAGTACCGCTCGGTGATCCACTGCAGCACGCAGGCGCAGTACGACGCTGCGATCGACAGCCGCGACAGCTACCAAAAGCGCCTGTACGACGCCGGCCTCGGCCCCATCACCACCGAAATCCGCTATCCGGCGCCAGCGTTCTTCTACGCCGAAGACGAACACCAGCAATACCTGTCGAAGATCCCGGAGGGCTACTGCGGGCTGGGCGGCACAGGCGTGAGCTGCCCCATCGCAACATCACTCCCCGAGGGCCGATAGCAAGCGGGGCTCGGGCCGCGGCAAATCCCGTGGCCCTGTACTCACGACGAGGGCAACTCCGTGGACTGAGGAGCGCGGGCACCCGGCGGCTTGGCTGCGGGAGGCTGGAGCCGCTCCGGGGGCACCGCGCGGAACAGGTCGGCGAGTTCGACCAGGAAGCCTCCCATCGCCGAAGTGCGCCGCCAGAACATCGCGATGCGACGGTGCGGGGCCTCGCCGGCGAACGGCACCAGCACGACGTCGGGAGACGGGGGCACCGGTGGCTGCACCGCCAGTACCGGCAGCAGGGTCACGCCCACGCCCGCGGCGACCATCTGCCGCAGGGTTTCCAGTGAGGTGGCCCTGAAACCCGCGCGTTCGCCAGCGCCGGCGAGGTGGCAGACCTCGAGCGCCTGGTCGCGCAGGCAATGACCTTCCTCGAGCAGGAGCAGGTCCAGGTTGGCGAGATCGGCGGTGCGCAGTGCAGCAGATGAAGCGATGGCATGCAGGCGCGGCGCGGCGAGCACGAAGGGCTCGTCGAACAGAGGCTCCGCATGCAGTTGCTCGTCATGGATCGGCAGCGCGAGCACCCCCGCATCCAGGCGCCCATCGCGCAGGCGCGCGAGAATCTGATCGGTCTTTTCCTCGACGAGCAGCAACTCGAGCCGCGGAAATCGCGCACGCACTCCGGGCAACACGTGGGGCAGCAGGTAGGGCGCGAGCGTGGGGAAGAGGCCGAGCCGCACGGTGCCGGCCTCGGGGTCACGGCTGCGACGGGCCAGTTCGGCCATCTGTTCGACCTCGGCAATGATCCCGCGCGCGCGTTCGGCGACTTCGCGGCCGACCGGCGTCAACATCACGCGGCGCGGCGCGCGCTCGATCAGCGTCACGCCCAGTTCGTCCTCGAGCTTGCGGATCTGGGTGGACAGTGTTGGCTGGCTGACGAAGCTCGCCGCCGCGGCCCGGCCGAAATGCCGATGTTCGGCCAGGGCGACGAGATATTTCAGGTCACGCAGGTTCATGCGTGCTCTCCGGCCGGGGTCATGCCGCCCAGTATTGCCTGTTCGTCGCCACTCCCCTGCTCACGCCGCGGCCGCCTGTTCGGCCGGCGCTGACGAGCGGATCAGATGGTCGAACGCACCGAGCGCGGCGGTTGAGCCCGCGCCCATAGCGATCACGATCTGCTTGTAGGGAACCGTCGTGGCATCGCCCGCGGCGAACACGCCCGGCACGTTCGTCGCGCCGCGCCCATCGATCACGATCTCGCCGCGCGGGCTCAGCGCTACGTCGCCTTTGAGCCATTCGGTATTGGGCAGCAGGCCGATCTGCACGAAGACACCTTCGAGGCCGACCGTGCGGGACGCGCCCGAGTGGCGATCCCTAACCACCAGGCCGGTGACTTTCGCGCCATCGCCGAGCACTTCCGTCGTCTGTCCGCCGACGATGATGTCGACGTTCGCCAGGCTGCGCAGCTTGCGCTGGAGCACGTCGTCGGCGCGCAGTTGCGTGTCGAACTCGATCAGCGTGACGTGCGTGACGATGCCGGCCAGATCGATCGCCGCCTCTACACCCGAATTGCCGCCGCCGATCACCGCCACGCGCTTGCCCTTGAACAGCGGGCCATCGCAGTGCGGGCAATAGGCCACGCCCCGGTTGCGGTACAGCTCTTCGCCGGGGACGCCCATCTGCCGCCAGCGTGCGCCGGTCGAAAGGATCACCGACTTCGCCCGCAACGTCGCGCCATTTTCCAGCTCGATACCGACAAGGCCGCCCGGTTGCGTTGCTGGCAGCAGCTTCGTCGCACGCTGCAGGTTCATGATGTCGACCTCGTACTCGCGCACGTGCTGCTCCAGCGCAGCGGCGAGCTTCGGGCCCTCGGTGTACGGCATCGACACGAAGTTCTCGATCGCCATCGTGTCCAGTACCTGGCCGCCGAAGCGCTCGGTGACCATGCCGGTGCGAATGCCCTTGCGCGCGGCATAGATCGCCGCCGCCGCGCCCGCGGGGCCACCGCCGATGACAAGCACATCGAAAGCGTCCTTCTTTGCGATGGATTCGGACGCTCGCGATGTGGCGCCGGTGTCCAGCTTCGCGATGATCTGCTCGATGGTCATGCGGCCCTGCGCGAAAGGCTGGCCGTTGAGGAGGATCGTCGGCACCGACATCACGCCGCGCGCTTCGACTTCGTCCTGGAACAGCGCACCGTCGATCGCGACGTGATGGATATCGGGGTTCAGCACGCTCATCAGGTTCAGCGCCTGCACCGTGTCCGGGCAGCTCTGGCACGAAAGGGACATGTAGGTCTCGAAGCGGAACTCGCCCTTGATGGCGCGCACCTGTTCGACGACATCCGCTTCGATCTTCGGCGGATGCCCACCCACCCACAGCAGTGCGAGCACCAGCGAGGTGAACTCGTGGCCCAGCGGAATGCCGGCAAAGCGCACGATGGAGCCCGGCATGCCGGCGTCGGTGTGGACGATGGCGAATGACGGCATGCGCGCATCGTCATCACGGCGCACGTAGTCGACCTTGTCGGACAGCTGCGCGATGTCATGCAGCAGGGCTTCCAGTTCGCGCGATGCCTCGCTGTCATCGAGCGAGGCGACCAGCTGGATCGGCTGTCGCAGCTTTTCCAGATAGGTCGCGAGCTGCGCCTTGAGGTTTTCGTCGAGCATGGATGGAGCTCCGTGATGGACGGAAGGCACGGGAACAGGCGAGATCGCGAAGGTGCTGCGGCCGCCATGCGCGCCGACATGTGGCCGGATGCATCGAGCATGGCGGGTGATGCATCGATGCGGCGATGCGATGCGTGATGCCTCGCATCGCCTTCAAGGAGGCCAGCCTGCGGCCGCCCGGCATCCGCGGGTCAGATCTTGCCGACCAGGTCCAGAGACGGCTTGAGCGTATGCGCGCCCTGCTGCCACTTCGCCGGGCAGACCTCGCCCGGATGCTCGGCGACGTACTTCGCGGCCTTGAGCTTGCGCAGCGCTTCCTTCATGTCGCGTGCGATCGCGTTGTCGTGGATCTCGTAGGCCTTGATGACGCCTTCCGGATTGACGATGAACGTGCCACGCAGCGCGAGACCTTCTTCGTCGATATGCACGTCGAACGCGCGCGTGAGTGCATGGGTGGGGTCGCCGACCAGCGGGAACTTCGCCTTGCCGACGGCGGGCGAGACCGTGTGCCACACCTTGTGCGAGAAGTGCGTGTCGGTGGTGACGATGTAGACCTCGGCGCCGTTGGCCTGGAACTCGGCGTAGTTGTCGGCGGCGTCCTCGACCTCGGTCGGGCAATTGAACGTGAAGGCTGCCGGCATGAAGACGATGACCGACCAGTGGCCCTGCAGGCTCTTGTCGGTGACTTCGATGAACTTGCCGTTGTGGAAGGCCTGGGCCTTGAACGGCTGGACCTGCGTGTTGATCAGCGACATGCGCGTCTCCTGGGTGGGGGCGGCCATGCTACCGGCGCTCATTCGATTCATCAAATACATCGATCAAGTAAAATTAATAGTCTGTAAATATAGGTGATGGAGTAGCTAGATTGGCGAGGAAAACGTACCAAGCCGTCAGGAACTGCGGCGACCGGGCTGGCAGGGATCTTGCATAGCGCAGAGACGGCAGGGAGCGCGACATGGATTTCCTTCGACAACTCGACACCGCGACACTGGCCTTTGTCACCGGGCTGGCCGGGTTGCTGCTGGCCGCGACCATGGTGGGCATCCGCCTCGCGGGCATGCGCAGCCCCGCCCTGCTGTTCTGGGGCATCGCCGGGCTCGCCGCCGGCATCGGCCACCTGCTGGCGCACGTCACGCTGACGCTGGGCATCACGACGCCGCCGATGCTCGCGCTCAGCCTGGCCAACGGGCTGGTCACCCTCGTACACGCCATGTTGCTCGCGGGGGTGCTGGCCTTCCTCGGGCGCCGCACCTGGTGGCTGCCGCTGTCCCTGCTCGCGTTGAGTACCGGGCTGATCGCGCAGGTCTGGCCCGAGGGCTGGCAGCACCTGCGCAACCGCATCCTGGTGCTCGCCTCCCTCTACCTGGTGCTCGACGTCACCGCGGGAATCCTGCTGTGGCGTGCGGGAAGCCAACGCGGCGAGCGCTTCCAGAATCTTGTCGCCTCCGCCTTCCTGCTCAACGGCGCGACCATCGTGATGCGCCTGGTGCATACCGTGTATGCCAGTACCCCGGACGTCCCCTTCGCCCCGGGCCCGTTCCAGACACTGGTCTTCGTACTGAGCCTGGCTTTCATCTCCTCGCTCACCCTCGGTCTCGCATTGCTGATGTTCCGCAGCAAGGAGATCGAACTGCAGCGGCTCGTGCACCGAGATCCAATGACGGGCCTGTTCAACCGCAGGTCGCTGTTCGAACACGGCGCGCGGGAGCAGGCACGGGCCGAACGCTATGGGACGCCACTGGCGTTCGTGTTGCTCGACATCGACGACTTCAAGACGGTTAACGACACCTTCGGCCATGCGACGGGCGACGACGTGATCTGCCAGACCGCCGCGCGCGTTGCCTGCGCATTGCGCGATGTCGACGCGGCCTTCCGTCTGGGCGGCGAGGAGTTCCTGATCCTGCTGCCCTGCACGGGCCTGGACGCCGCGGTCGCGGTCGCCGAACGCCTGCGCGCGGAGATTGCCCAGGTGCCGATGGAAGCCATCGCCCGCAGCATCACCGCGAGTTTCGGCGTCACGGAACTCGCGCGCGGCCATGAGGATTGGGAATCGGCGATGCGTCGCGCGGATGTCGCCCTGTACCGTGCCAAAGACGAAGGCCGCAACCGGGTGTTCGCGATGTCCGGGATGCGCGCGCCAGCTACCGCCATCGACGCCCGTGCTGTGCAGGCGGTCGACGTACCATAGCGGCCCTTTTCCCGGCATTGGCGCATGGCCGACCGCATCGATGTCGTGCTTCGCGAAGCCCGTGCACGCCTTCCACCGGGTGAGGCCGACTACCTGCTCGCGCATGCGCTGGGTCGGGATACCGGCTGGCTTTTCGCTCATGGCAGTGAATCCCTGCCGCCGGACATTGCGCGTCGGTTCGCCGATCTCATGGCGCGACGCCTGCAGGGAACGCCAGTCGCCTACCTGACCGGCGTGCGGGGTTTCTGGACGCTCGAGCTCGCGGTCAGCCCGGACACGCTGATCCCGCGCCCGGAAACCGAGCGGCTGGTGGAACTCGCACTCGAGCGTCTTCCCACGACCCCCTGCGACGTGGCCGATCTGGGCACCGGCAGTGGCGCGATCGCACTGGCGATCGCCAGCGAACGGCCCGACGCCCGCATCATCGCTACCGACACCAGTGCGGCTGCCCTCGCTGTCGCGCGCGCCAATGCCGCTCGCCACCGCTTGCCGAATGTGCAATTCAGCCAGGGTGACTGGTATGCGCCGCTCGCCGGCCGGCGCTTCGACCTGATCGTGAGCAATCCGCCGTATATCGCCGCCGGCGACCCGCACCTGGAAGATGGAGATCTTCGTTTCGAGCCGGCCGCCGCGCTCGCATCGGGCGCGGACGGGCTGGATGCATTGCGGCACATCATCATCGGCGCGTCGACACACCTCGGGCCGGGCGGCTGGCTGCTGGTCGAACACGGCTGGAAGCAGGGAGCGTCGGTACGCGCGTTGATGACCGGCGCGGGGCTGGCGGATGTCGCCACCGCACGCGATCTCGAAAGCCGTGACCGCGTGAGCTGCGGGCGCACGTGACCGGCTAGACTCGCGATTCATCGCGAACGGGTTCCCTGGCATGCGCACGCTGTATCCCGATATCGAGCCGTTCGACAGCGGCGTCCTGCAGGCCGATACACGCCACCGGCTGTATTACGAGCAGTGCGGCAACCCGGAGGGCAAGCCCGTCGTGGTGCTGCATGGAGGCCCGGGTGGTGGCTGCACCCCGAAGATGCGGCAGTTCCATGACCCTGCGAAGTACCGCATCGTGTTGTTCGACCAGCGTGGTTCGGGCCGCTCCACGCCGCATGCCGATCTCGTCGACAACACCACGTGGCATCTCGTCGCCGACATCGAGAAGCTTCGCGAACACCTGGGCATCGAGCGCTGGCAGGTATTCGGAGGCTCCTGGGGTTCGACACTGGCGCTCGCCTACGCGCAGGCGCATCCCTCGCGCGCCACCGAACTCGTGCTGCGCGGCATCTTCATGTTGCGTCGCTGGGAACTGGAATGGTTCTACCAGGAAGGCGCCTCGCGCCTGTTCCCGGATGCATGGGAGCATTACGTCTCGGCCATCCCGCCCGCCGAGCGCGGCGACATGATCACCGCCTATCACCGCCGCCTCACCAGCGAGGACGAGGCTACGCGCCTCGCCGCGGCGCGCGCCTGGAGCGTCTGGGAAGGGGCGACC
>SCUY01000235.1 GCA_004322525.1 Lysobacter sp.
TGGGAAGCGTCCACACGATCGAGCTGCGCCCGTCGCAGAAAGGCAGGAACGCCAACGGCCCGGTCGGAAGGAAACGCTGGTAGCAGGTCGCGCCATGCGGTCGCGATGTCTCGACGTAGCCGACGAGCCCGGACTGGCCATAGTCGTGTTCCGTCGTCCCGATGCCCGCGAGTGCGCGCAGCGGTGAGTCGCCACCGTCGGCCGCCACGATGAGACGCGCGCGCAGACGGCGATCGCCGTCGAGATGCAGCGCCGCCTGTGCATCCTCCTGTTCGAAGCCGGTCACGCGCGCTGGCGCATGCACGGTGACGCCGGACGTCTCCAGCGCCGCCCATAGCCGATCGACGAGCAGCCCGTGCTCGATGATCCAGCCCAGTTCGCGGCGGCCGAAACGGTCGGCATCGAAAGCAAGCGCTCCCCCACCGGCCGCATCGCGGACCTCCATGCGCCGATAGGCCTGCGCCCGCGTCGAGCGCACCGTCGTGCCGATGCCGATGGCATCAAGCAGGGCCATGCTGTCCGGTGCGATGGCATAGACGCGAAGGTCAGGCACATCGCTGCTCCATGGGCGCGGCCTATGCGATTCCACCAGGGCGACGCTCCAACCGTCACGCGCGAACGCCAGCGCGGCGGCGGCCCCTACCACGCCTCCGCCGACGACGGCGATATCCGTCACGTCGCGCCGGCTCATGCGCGCTGCCTGTCCATGGGGCTGCGGCAGAGAGCGGGCACGTCGCCCCGATAGCCCATTGCGCCGCCGACGAGCCAGGCCTGCAGCCAGGCGGCATGATCGAGGGCCAGCAGCGCCAGGCTGCGCAGCGGCCGCACCAGCACGCCACCGTGCATGCCGATACGCAGGAGGCGATCGGAGAAATCGAGCGTGCGTTGGCGGTCTTCCGCACGCCGCTTGGCATACCGCGCGAGCATCGCGTCACTTCCCAGTGCGCCGGCATCGGGTTCCTGCAGCGCAAGCGCCGCCTCTTCCGCGAGTGTCAATGCATCACGCAATCCGAGGTTGAAACCCTGCGCACCCAGGGGATGCAGGGTCTGCGCTGCGTTTCCCACCAGCACGGCGCACGGCGCGGTCGTCGCATCGGCGACGAGGCGACGCGCCGGATAGCGGCTGCGCGGACCGCAGGCGATGAGGCGGCCGGCACGCCAGCCGATGCAGGTCTGCAGGCGTGTGAGGAAAGCCGCCTCGTCGAGCGCCTCGACCGCGGCGGCTTCGCTGCCGCTCACGCCGTGCACCAGCCCATAGTGACGGTCCGCGCGTGGCAGCAGGGCGGTCGGCCCGCTGTCGGTCAAGCGTTCATGGGCGGTGCCGTCGGGCGCGCGATCCGAACGCAGCCTTGCGACGAACAGGGCATGGCCGTAATCGCGTTCGCTCGCCCCGATGCCAAGGGATTCACGCACGCGGCCGGTCGTGCCGTCGGCGCCCACCAGCAGCTTCGCTGACAGCACGATGCGCTGGCCATCCCGCTCGATGAAAACCCGGCGCCGTCCAGCGGCCGCCTCCGAGCCGATGAACCGCGCCGGCCGATGGACCTGCAGCCGCGGGACGCTAGCCAGCCGCGCTTCGAGCGCGCGGCCGAAGTCGCGCGCCACCACGACCTGTCCGAACGCCTCGCGGCCGTAGCGCGCCGCATCGAGCCGCGCCTGGCCGAAGTCGCCTTCACGGGTCACCACGATGCGTCGGATCGGCCCACCGGCGGCGTCGAGCCGTTGCATCACGCCCAGCGCCGCCAGCGCGTTCACCGTCGCCTCGGAAAAGCTCAGGCTGCGCTCGTCGAAGACAGCCGGCAATTCGCCGGCGGGCGTGGCGTCGACCAGGGCGACATCGAGCCCCAGCGGTTCCAGCGCGATCGCCAGGCTGGCACCCACCAGCCCGCCCCCGACGATGACGATGTCGTGCAGGCGCTCGTTCGGGGAATCCATGGGCGAATGATACGGCCTGGGCGCGGAGGCTCCGCTAGAATGACCCGCTCTGCGCAGCGCCTGCGCCGTCGTCGATTCCGGAGCGTTCCATGAAGCCCACGTCCCAGCGCCTGCTGATCCTGTCCGTGCTCGCTGCGCTCATGGCGGCCACGCGGATCAATCATTTCGCACCCGTGCCGGATGCCTCGTGGGCGGTGTTCTTCATCGGCGGCTTCTATCTCTCGTCGTGGACGCGCTGGGCGTTCCCCGCGCTGATGGCTCTGGCCATCGCGGTCGATTACGCGGTGATCACCGGCAGCGGCCAGAGCTTCTGGCAGCACTACTGCGTCTCGCCGGCGTACTGGTGCCTGATCCCGGCCTATTTCGCGATGTGGGCCGGCGGCGGCTGGCTGCGCCGGCGCGATGTCGCGATGGACCTGCGCTCGCTCGGGCTGCTCGCCAGCAGCTTCGTCGTCGCGGTCTGCGTGACCCAGCTGATCAGCCAGGGCAGTTTCTATTGGCTATCCGCTTCCGTCGCCGAGCCCACGCTCGCCGGCTGGTGGAAAAATTACAGTGATTGGCTGCCGTCCTACATGGCCTCCGCGGCACAGTACGTCGGCCTTGCCGCCGTGGTGCACGTGGCCGTCGCGCAGCTCGCGCGCACCCGTCACGGGGCCGCTGCCCTGCGCTGATGGGCAACCGCCTCTCCAAGATCTACACACGCACCGGCGACGATGGCTCCACCGGCCTCGGCGACGGTTCGCGCACCGGCAAGGACTCGCCGCGTGTCGATGCCTACGGCACTGTCGACGAAGCCAACTCCTGCATCGGGCTCGTGCTTGCAAGCCCGATGCTGCCGGAGGACATCGAGCGCCTGCTGACGTCGATCCAGCACCAGCTGTTCGACCTGGGTGGCGAACTGTGCATACCGGGCCATGCAGCGATCTCCGATACCGACGTCGAGCGCCTCGAGCGCGAGCTCGACCGCTTCAATGATCCGCTGCCTCCGCTCAAGGATTTCATTCTCCCCGG
>SCUY01000236.1 GCA_004322525.1 Lysobacter sp.
CGCCTACCGGGTCCGCCCGCCACCCTGACCAGCTACGTATCGCTTTCGACGGCGACGCGGTGATCTTCGACGACGAGGGAGAGCGCGTTTCACGCTCGGATGGGCTAGCGGCCTTCGCCGAGCATGAACGGCTTCGTGCCGGCGAACCGCTGTCGGGTGGCCCGTTCCGCGGTTTCCTCGATGCGCTGCACCGGCTGCAGCAGGCATTTCCGACCGGCGAGGCTGCACCGATCCGTACCGCGCTGGTCACTGCACGCTCGGTACCGGCGCACGAACGGGTGATCCGGACGCTGCGCGAGTGGGGCATCCGGCTCGACGAGGCCCTGTTCCTCGGTGGGCGCGCGAAGGGGCCGTTTCTCGAAGCCTTCGGCGCCGACATTTTCTTCGACGATTCCGAGCACAACATCGTGTCCGCACGTGATCACGTCGCGGCCGGGCATGTGCCGCATGGAATCGGCAACCCCGGCCGGCCTGGCGTCAGCGGCGGGTGAGGCTGCCGATGAGCTGGTCGACCGGAAGCCGGACGTCGGTGAGACGCCAGCGCAGGCCGCTGCGGGTGAAGACGAATACGATGGGCACGCCGTCGGCGTTCTGCACGGTGGCGTCGAAACGCGAGGCCGAGACGTAGCGGTAGGTCGCGCCCCGCAGTGGATCGAACGCGACTGGAGGCGTGCCGGGAGCAGGCGCGGCGCCGGCCTCCGGCGGATAGCCCATTGCACGCCGCACCACGCTGCGGCCCTGCAACAGGGCACCGATCCCGGCTGGCGTCACCAGCGCCTCGACCACGCCACCGGTCATCGCGCCGGTGACCTGCGATGCCAGCTGGCGCAGGGGGTCGGTGGCCGCACCTTCGCCCATTCGGCGTGCGAGGTAGTCCTCCAGCTGGGCGCGCACGCTGGCGCGGACCAGCTCGAAATCCACCTGCGTCGCAAGCGAGCGCGTGTCGCCCCGCTCGACTGCGTCGCGGATCGCGCGAACGGTGAGGAACGGGCCCGCCGCCACGTAGGCACCGAGGACAAGCGCGGCCAGCAGGGTCAGGGCGATCAGTTTCTTCATCGGGCCTCCGGGGTCACGGCGACACTCTAGTGCCGGCGCGTGAGCATCGCGACGACGGCGACGTCAGGCGAGCTCCGCCTCGAGCGCGCGCCCCCAGGCTTCGACCTCGTCGAGCACGCGGCACGCCTGCCCGTCGCCCGCCCGCTGGCTCCGCAGCTGCGCGATCTCGTCATGGAACGAGGCGAAGGTGTACTCCGAGCGGGCCGGATCGGCGAGCCGTTCGCGCCGGTAGGCATCCCAGCGCAGCGTTTCGTGGCTGGCGAGTGTCTGCCGCCAGTTGCGGGCGCGGTAGCGGAACAGCAGTTCGGGCAGACGTGGATCGCTGAATCCGAAGTCCGCCTGCGCGAGGCTTCCGGGCGCGGTCGTCCTGACACGTGGGAAGCGCGCACGGTCATCGTCGGGAATGAAACCGTCGTAGAGGCTCGCGTCGCAGTCGGGCGGATCGAGGTCGCGGTGGGTGGCGTAGACGCGCCGGATCTTCTCGGCCAGGTCCGGGGCGTGGAGGCGTATGCGTGCGGCACGGTCCGCGACCTGCGCCTCGTCGATCCGCAGGCGGGCGAAATCGGTGGGCCGCAGATGGTCCCAGCCCACCAGCGCGGGGCAGCGGTTGAGGTGGACTTCCTTGAGCGCGATGCGCTCGACACCCTCCGGCAACTGGTCCTGGCGGACATACAGCCGTGCGGCGATCGCGGCTTCGTCCAGGGCCAGCAGGGTCTCCGGGTTCTGGCCGAGATCGAAGACGATCACCCGGTTCGCGATGCGTGGATGCATCGCGATCGGCAGTACCGGCGCCGCGCACAGCCGGCTTGCGGCGAACCGCTGCGAGACGTGCAGAACAGGCTTCATCGCCACGACGTCGAGCAGGCTGCCGGCGAAGCGTTTGTCACGCAGCCTGAGGCAGTAGTCCCACAGCCGCGGTTGCGCCTCGCGCAATCGTTTCGACAGGCCGATGAGCGCGCGTACGTCGGACAGCGCTTCGTGCGCGTCGCCGATGCGCACACCGTTCGCATTCGCCAGCCCTTCCAGCGTGAACGAGGGCGAGCCGTCCTCGCGATACACCCATTCGATGCCGTCGGGCCGCAGCGCGTGCGCGAGACGCATGACGTCGAGCAGGTCCCAGCGGCAGTTGCCGCCGCGCCACTCGCGTTCGTACGGGTCATAGAAATTGCGGAACAGGCCGTGGCGGACGAACTCGTCGTCGAACCGCAGCGAGTTATAGCCGGCGCTGCACGTGCCCGGCCGCATCATCTGGTCGTGTATGCGCGCGAAGGCCTCCGCTTCGTTGACGCCATGATCGCAGGCGTGCTGCGGCGTGATGCCGGTGATCAGGCTGGCGATGGGCGAGGGCAGCAGGTCGTCCGCGGGACGAACGTAGAAGCAGATGTCATCGTCGATCGGATTGAGCGCGCTATCCGTGCGTATCCCGGCGAACTGCGCGATGCGGCTTCGACGCGGACAGGCCCCGAACGTTTCGAGGTCGTAGAACAGGAAGCTGCTACTCATGCGGCGTTATCCGCGAGGGGTGTCAGGACTTCGCGCACGCGGGCATCGGCGAGCGTCCAGTCGATGGAGTCGAGCGCCGTGTGGCCATCGGTGAGTTCGGCGAGCAGGGCGCGTTGTATGCGGCCGCGTTCGAAGGCAATGGCATAGGGCACGCGGAGGAATGTCACCATGGAATAGCGCGGGACGAAACGGCCAGGGTGGCGCTCGGCGAGCACGCGTTCCAGTGCACGCTGCAACAGGAAGGCCTCGTTGTCGACCTGGTCGCGCATCTCGAGATAATTCTCCAGCGCCATCTGCTGGATGGCGCTGGCATTGGGCAACCGCTCGGCCTGGAAGGCCGCGAACGCCACCGCGCGGTCGTCGGTGCGCTCGAGGTGGTCGGCCAGCGCCACGCAATCCTCGAAGGCGCAATTCATGCCTTGCCCATGGAACGGAACCATCGCATGCGCTGCATCGCCGAGCAGCACCGCATCGCCGCCGAGGTGCCAGCGGTCGAGGGTGAGCGTGGCCAGCAGGCCTGCCGGGCGCTGCTCGAAATCTTCCTGCAGCCGCGGAATCAGCGGCAGTGCATCGGCGAAGTCGCGCGCGAAGAGTGTCCGGGCGTCTGCGCCCGTGCGCACGGTGTCGAAGCTCGGCTCGCCGTGGTTGGGCAGGAACAGCGTGACCGTGAAGGTGCGCTCGTCGTTCGGCAGGGCGATGCACATGTAGCGTCCACGCGGCCAGATATGCAGGGCGTTGGGCTCGATGCGGAAGCCGCCGTCCGGCGCGGGCGGGATCTCGAGTTCCTTGTACGAATGACCGAGTGGCTCGACGCGCTCGCCCAGATCGGTCCGCTGCGCGATCGCGGCACGCAGGGCGGAGCCGGCACCATCGGCGCCCACAAGGGACTGGAACGCTACGTGGTGCGGGTTTCCGCCACCTTCGCGAAAGCGTGCGACGCGTGAGTCGAAGTCGACAGCATCAAGACCGCGGTCGAAGTGCAGCTGCGCGCCAGCGGCCTGTGCGATGTCGAGCAGGATCACGTTGAGATCGCCGCGATGCACGGACCAGATGACCTCGCTGTCGTCACGGCCGTAGCGCAGCAACTCCGTGCGGCCGTCGGCGGCATGCACCATGCGGCCGCGCATCATTACGGCCTGACGAATCACGGCGTCGTCCGCACCGGCAAGGCGCAACGCATGACGACCCCGCTCGGCGAGCGCGAGGTTGATCGAGCGGCCACCGGCATAACCGGAGACACGCGGATCGCCGCGCTTCTCGTAGATGTCCACGCGCCAGCCGCGGCGGGCGAGCAGGGTGGCGAGCAGCGCGCCCGCGAGGCCCGCGCCGACGATGGTGATGTGTCTGTCGTCCGGATCCGTCACGCGCTGGCGTCCCTGTGGTGCCCCGTCCTGGGGTGGTCAGTGTCCATGATCTGCCGGGAACCGGGCACGATGTGCAGGCCCGGCTGTACCGGTCAGGCGGCCGTGGACCAGGCCTCGACGGCACGCGCGAAGCGCAGGACGTCGGCATGGCGGTTGTAGAGGGGGGTCGGCGAGATGCGGATCACATCCGGCTCACGCCAGTCGCCGAGTACCCCGCGCGCGGCGAGGAACTCGAACAGGCTGCGGCCGCGGTCGCGCCCCCCATGCACCCGCAGGGACAGCTGGCAGCCACGCTGTACCGGGTCGCGTGGGGTGAGGACATCCAGCATGCCGCGCAGCCGCGCGTCGATCAGCTGCTCCAGGTAACCCGTCAGTGAGCACGACTTCGCACGCAATGCTGGCATGCCGGCACGCTCGAACAGCGCGAGCGATGCGCGCAACGGCGCCATCGCGAGGATTGGCGGGTTGCTCAGCTGCCAACCATCGGCGCCCGGGGCGGGCACGAACTCGGGCTCCATGCGGAAGCGGCTCGACGGGTCGTGCCCCCACCATCCGGCCAGGCGCGGCAGATCCGCGCGTGAATGGCGCGCGTGTACGAAGGCGCCTGCGACAGCGCCGGGGCCGGCATTCACATACTTGTAGTGGCACCAGACCGCGAAGTCGGCGCCGCTGTCGTGCAGCGACAGGTCGACGTTGCCCACGGCATGCGCGAGGTCGAAGCCGCAGGCCGCACCGGCATCGCGCGCCAGCCGGGCGATTTCCGCGAGGTCGAATGCCTGGCCGGTGCGGTACTGCACGCCGGGCCACAGCACCAGGGCGAGGCGATCGCGATGAGCAACAATGGCACGCGCGATGGCATCCATCGAGATGGTGCCGTCCGGTGCATCCGGCGCGACTTCCACGAGATCTGTCCGCGGATCGAAGCCGTGGAAACGCACCTGCGACCAGGCGGCATGACGATCCGATGGAAACGCGCCGGCTTCAATCAGCAAGACCGGGCGTTCGGCGGTGGGGCGATAGAAGCTCGCCATCAGCAGGTGCAGGTTGACGGTCAACGTGTTCATCGCCACCACCTCGAGCGGCTCGGCGCCCACCAGCCGGGCCAGAGGCTCGCGCACGAGATCGTGGTAGGTCATCCACTGCGCATCGCCGGTGAAGTGGCCTTCGACGCCTTCCTCCTCCCATTTGCGCAGTACTTCTTCGACGTAGGCGCGTGCGCCGCGGGGCTGCAGACCGAGCGAATTGCCGACGAAGTAGGCCATCGGCTCGCCATCGTGGCGCGGGATCAGAAATTCGCTACGCAGATCGCGCAACGGGTCGGCCGCGTCGCGCGTGGCCGCGTAGGTGTCATCGAACAGGTCGATCATCGGGTTCTCGGTCGAATCGGGAGAGCGGCAGGCCGAGCCATTCCAGCGCGGTGCCGTGGTAGAGGCGCGCCCTCTGCCGCTCGTCGAGGTCGAGCGATGCGATACCGGCACCGGGGTGCTGCTCGCCCAGCGGAAAGGGGTAGTCGGTGCCTAGCATCACGCGATCCACGCCACAGGTGTCGAGCAGGTATTGCAGCGCGCGTGGATCGGCGACCCACGAATCAAAGAAAAAGCGCGAGAGGTAGTCGCGCGGATTTCGCGGGTTGTCTGTGGCCACGAGATCCGGGCGCATGTTGAAGCCGTGCTCGATGCGACCGATCGTGTAGGGAAACGAGCCGCCACCGTGCGCGAGGCAGATCTTCAACTTCGGCAGGCGCTCCAGCACGCCGCCGAATACGAGGCAGCAAGCGGCGCGCGACTGCTCGGCCGGCATGCCGACCAGCCACGGCAGCCAGTATTTCGGCATCGATTCGCCGCCCATCATGTCCCAGGGATGCACGAGGATCGCCGCGCCGAGTTCGCTCGCCGCCTCGAAGAACTCGAACAACTCGGGCGCGTCGAGATTCCAGTCGTTGATGTGGCTGCCGATCTGCACGCCCTGCAGGCCCAGCTGGTCCATGCAACGCTCGAGTTCCTGCACGGCCAGGCGCGGTGACTGCAACGGCACGGTGCCGATGCCCGCGTAGTGCCGCGGGAAATCGCGTATCGCCTGCGCCATGTGGTCGTTCAGCGCCTGGTGCAGCTCCAGCGCGTGCTGTGGCTTGGCCCAGTAGCTGAACATCACCGGCACGGTGCTGATGACCTGCACCTGCACGCCGAAGCGCGCGTAGTCGTCGATGCGTTCCTGCGGATCCCACGTCTTGCTGAAGATCTCGCGGAAGAACCTGCCGTCCTTGTAGATGCGGTGGCGCCCGTCGTCGGTGTGGTGGATCACCGGAAACCGCACGTCACCGTACTTGCGCGCGAGGTCGGGCCAGTCGCGCGGCAGGTAGTGGGCGTGGGTGTCGATCTTGAGCATGGGGCGCGGCAGGTCCGTGGTGGCGCCTACGATACTCGACGGCGATGCCGGCCCGGCCGGTTTCCGCGGCTGTGGTCAGGTGATGTCCGCTTCCGAATCGGCCTGCAGCTCGTAGCGGCCGGGGCGGGGATTCAGGTGCCCGCATGCCTTGCAGGTACGAAGCGCATCGTCGCGATAGAAGCGTTCGAACACACGGAAGAAATCCTGTTCGATGTCGACGAGGTGGAATGACTCCGCGTACACCTGCGCGTTGCAGCGCTCGCAGAACCACATCAGCGCGTCGTCCTCATGCGGCAGGCGGCGGCGCTCGATCACCAGCCCGACGCCTCCTTCACCGCGCTGCGGGCTGTGCGGAACGCGCGGCGGCAGGTAGAACATCTCTCCCGCGCGGATCGGGATATCGCGCACCGCACCGTTTTCCTGGATGCGCAGCACCATCTCGCCCTCGAGCTGGTAGAAGAACTCCGGGCCTTCTTCGAAATGGTAGTCGGTGCGCGTATTCGGCCCGCCGACGATCATGATGATGTAGTCGCCGTCGACGATGCACTTGTTGCCGACCGGCGGCTTCAGCAGGTGCCGGTTTTCCTCGACCCAGCCCTGCAGGTTGATCGGCGGGGGAAGTGTCATCCGCGAAGGGCCGCGATGCACTTCATCTCGACGGCGATCGGCGTCGGCAACCAGTTTACGCCCACCGTGGTGCGACAGGGGGCAGCTGCGGCATCGGGGAAATACTCCGCCCACACTTCGTTGTAGACGCGGAAATCGTGGGTGAGGTCGGTCAGGTAGACGGTGACGTCGACCAGGTCTTCCCAGCGCGCGCCGCCCGCTTCCAGCACGTTGCGCACGTTCTTGAACACGGAGCGGCATTGGGCCTCGATGTCGTAGGACACCAGGTTGCCGTTCTGGTCGTGGACGTCGCCGCGCACGGCGTTGGTATCCGGATCGCGCGGGCCGATGCCGGACAGGATCAGCAGGTTGCCCACGCGTCGTGCATGCGGATACAGCCCCACCGGCTTCGGGGCCTTGTCCTCGAGGATGATGCTGGCGCTCATTGCGTTCACTCCGGGGATTCGATATGGGCCAGCGCCTGCGCATAGCAGGCGGCGAGGGACGAGTCGCCATCGACGTGCAGGCCGAGGTCGCGCACGCGCCCGTCGTCCAGCCGGTACACCCAGCCGTGGACGGTGACCTGTTGCCCGCGCGACCATGCATCGCGCAGCACCGTGGTCTGGCTCACGTTGACCACCTGCTCGAGCACGTTCAGCTCGCACAGCCGGTCGTGCCGGCTGCCCTCGTCGCCAAGCGTTTCAAGGCAGCCGGCATGCTTCTCGGCCACGTCGGCAACATGGCGGATCCAATTGTCAGCCAGGCCCAGTCGCCGTTGTGTCAGCGCCGCGTGTACACCGCCGCAGCCGTAATGCCCGACCACGAGGATATGGCGCACCTTCAGCACGTCCACCGCGAACTGGATGACCGAGAGGCAGTTCAGATCTGTATGCACCACCACGTTGGCGATGTTTCGATGGACGAAGACTTCGCCCGGTGCCATGTCGATGATCTGGTTGGCTGGAACGCGCGAGTCGGAACAGCCGATCCACAGATATTCGGGGGCCTGCTGTCCCGACAGGCGCGAGAAGAAGCCCGGATCCTCGCGGTGGATGCGTTCGGACCATTCGCGGTTGCGGATCAGCAGTTCGTGCAGCGTCTCGGTCACTCGCAGTTCTCCAGGCACAGGCCCACGTTTTTCGGTTCGGTGAAAAAGCGCATCGCCTCCAGCCCCCCCTCGCGACCCAGACCTGACTGTCCGGTGCCGCCGAAGGGCGTGCGCAGGTCGCGCTGCATCCAGGTGTTGATCCAGACCATCCCGACGCGCAGCGTCGCAGCGAGGCGGTGGGCGCGCCCGAGGTCGCGCGTCCATACCGATGCAGCGAGGCCGTAATCCCCGGTGTTGGCGAGCGAAAGTGCCTGCGCCTCGTTCGTGAACGACTGCAGCGTCACCACCGGCCCGAAGATCTCCTCGCGATTGCTGGCGCAATCAGGCCCGAGGCCTTCGATCACGGCCGGTTCCACGAACCAGCCCGGCCGGTCGAGCGCACGGCCACCGCAGAGGACGGTACCGCCTTCCTCGCGGGCACGGTGGATCGCGGCCATGACTTTTTCGAAGTGCGCCTGCGAGACGAGTGGCCCGATATCGGTGTCCTCATCGATCGGGTCGCCGATGCGCAGAGCCCGCACGCGCTCGACGAAGGCATCGCGGAACTGATCGTGGATCGTTCGCTCCACCAGCAGCCGTGAGCCGCACAGGCAGATCTGGCCGGAGTTCTGGAAAGCCGAACGCACGAGGGTGTCGAGGTGGTCACGCCAAGGGCTGTCGGCGAAGACGATCGTGGCGTTCTTGCCACCCAGTTCCAACGACACCTTGCGCAGCGCCGGCGCTGCCAGTGAAGCGATGCGTCGGCCCACCGGTGTGCTGCCGGTGAACGAGACCGCGCGGACGTCCGCATGCGCGACGAGTGGTTCCCCCGCTTCAAGACCCGTTCCGTGCACGAGGTTGAGTACGCCGGCCGGCAACCCGACCGCGGCGGCGGCCTCGCCCAGAAGCGCCGCGGACCACGGTGTCACCTCGGAAGGTTTCGCGACCACGGTGTTGCCTGCGGCCAGTGCCGGCGCGATCTTCCACGTCAACAGATAGAGGGGCAGGTTCCACGGTGATATGGCCGCGACGACGCCCAGCGGCTGTCGCAGCGTGTAGTTGAGGCCCGCCTCTCCGTGGTGCGATTCGCTGGCGAACTGCGTGGCGGCATGCGCGAAAAAGCGCAGGTTGGCGATGGCACGGGGGATCTCGATCGTCCGGGTCAGCCGGATCGGCTTGCCGGCATCGCGGGATTCGGCCTGGGCGAACGCCTCCGCCCGCTGCTCGATGGCGTCCGCCAGCCGTTCCAGCCAGCGTGCGCGCTCACTGTTGCGCAGTGCGGACCATGCCGGTGCGGCGCGGACGGCAGCGGCGACCGCCGCGTCGATATCGGTGCGGTCGCCAGCGGCTACGCCGCCCAGTACCCGGCCACTGGCTGGCTCGTGCACATCGAGCCAGCGGCCGCTGACCGATGGGATGCTTCGTCCGTCGATGAAGTGCTGGAGTCGCATGGCGTGATGGTAGTCGCGCGCGTCGCCGACGGCGACCGTCGGTTAGCAGGCGCAGGCCGCGCGTACGTCGCGCTGGATGATGCAGGAGGCAGGCATCAACGGAATGCCCGGCAGTGCGATCGTCCCGAAGAAGTCAGCCCGCCCCGCGCCATGCCCGGTCTGCAGCTGCCAGCCCGGCGCGACGGCGCTGGCATCGGCAATGTGATGACCATGAGGCGGGCATGCCATTCAGATCGACTGCATCCGTCCGCCATCGACTGCCAGGCTCACGCCGTTCACGTAGGCGGCCGCGGGCGAGCACAGGAACGCGATCACCGCGGCGACCTCCTGCGGCTCGGCGAAGCGCGCGACCGGAACGGTACGGCGCATGCCCTCAGCCACATCGTCGCGCGACTGGCGGGTAGCGCGCGAGCGGTCGTCGAGGATCTGGTCGAGCCGGCCGGTCTTCGTATAGCCGGGCAGCACATTGTTGACGGTGATCCCCCGTGCCGCGACTTCCCGCGACAGCGTCTTCGCCCAGCTGGCCACGGCGCCGCGGATGGTGTTCGACACGCCAAGGTTGGGAATCGGCTCGCGCATGGAGGTGGAGACAACATTGACGATGCGGCCGAAGGCTGCGCTC
>SCUY01000034.1 GCA_004322525.1 Lysobacter sp.
GTAGGCGGCAACCTTGCGTGGACGCCCTCACAGACCGCAACGCTGCGCCTGTCCGCCGGCCGCAATCGCGATCTTTCCGACAACTTCCACGATGCCACCGCGAACGGCTATTTCGCGACGAACCGGGACACCGCCACGCTGCAAGGCGATTTCGGCGTCGCCGCTGGCCAACGTGTGAGCGCA
Organism: Lysobacter sp.; assembly: GCA_004322525.1. GTDB lineage: Bacteria > Pseudomonadota > Gammaproteobacteria > Xanthomonadales > Xanthomonadaceae > Cognatilysobacter. The sequence goes on from SCUY01000034.1 coordinate 184, forward strand.
GGCTTCGAATGGCAGCGCGACACGGTCGACAGCGACACCCGCTACGTTCTGGCAAGCCGCGACGATCGCGCCTTGTTCGCGCAATACCAGGGCGACTTCGGCGCGCTCGACGTGCAGGCAAGCGCCCGCCGTGACGACAACGGACAGTTCGGCGAACACTCGACCGGCAACGTCGCGCTCGGCTTCGACATCGATCCCGCGTGGCGCCTGACACTGGGCACCGGCACCGCATTCAAGGCTCCGACGTTCAACGAGTTGTACTACCCGTTCGGCTTCGGCAATCCCGATCTCGCGCCGGAGCGCTCGCGCACGGTGGAAGCGGGTATCGCCTGGAAAGATGACGACGCGGGTATCCGCCTGGATGTCTACCAGACACAGGTCGATGACCTCATCGCCTACAGCTCGACGACGTTCCGTCCGGAAAACATCCAACGTGCCCGTCTGCGCGGTGCCGAGTTGACCGGCAATGCGACGTTCGGCGGCTGGGCCGCCAATGCCAGCCTGAGCTGGGTGGACGCGAAGAACCGAACCAATCCCACCCTCGCGCGATTCCTGCCGCGGCGTGCCCGTGAGAGCGCGCGCCTCGACCTCGATCGCACGTTCGGCGCATTTGGCTTCGGCATCACCGCCACCGGTGAAGGGGAGCGCTACGACGACCTGGCCAATTCACGTCGCCTCGGTGCTTTCGCCACCGTCGACCTGCGTGCCGAATACGTGATCAACCCCGGCTGGCGCGTGCAAGCGCGGGTGGCGAACCTGTTCGACCGTGCGTACGAGACGGTCGAGTACTACACCCAGCCCGGCCGCACGCTCTTCGTGACGCTGCGCTGGTCGCCAACGCGCTGAGCGCGCCCGCGAATGTAGGGATGTGAACCGCCGGCTCCGCGCCGGCGGTTCACATTTCAGTGCCGGCCGGGCGCGGCGACCAGCTGCGCAAGCCCCGGCCGCAGCGCCGTCTCGATCGGCCGCACGGCGCGCAGCGTGCGCACCAGTTCCCCGTAGCTCATTGCCAGTTGCGCGAACATCGCGGCATAGGCGGTGCGCCCCGCTTCGGCAATACCCAGGTAGGCACCGCGGCCGATATCCATGAAGTAGTCGACGGTGACGTGCCGCCGCTCGGCGAGCGCCGGATACAGACCGGCGATCAACAGGCAGCGGTCGCCGACATCGCGCAGCGAGTCGTGCCGCAACTGGCCACTCAGCGACTGCGCATGCAGCCACTCGAGCGCTTGCATACGCGCGAGCAGGTGGGCATCACCCTGATGTCGCAGCAATACGAAAACGAGATAACTCTCGCGATATTCGTCGAGCACGCAGCCGGCGCGTTCGCCCGCTTCATGGACCAGCGCCTGCCACAGCTCCGCGGGCGCGCCCTGCCTGAGGTTTTCCATGCCGCTCTCCTGCTGGGAATCCCATCTCGTTCGGCTCTCGTCAAGGCTATCGGCACCGCGTCGCCACACTGGAGACCGGCGGTAATTTTTCCGTTACGGCGACACGGTTTCCGGGGCGCGCGTCGCAACGCGGCCGGTTCGCATGATGTGGATGGCAGCGCATTCAGCCACCCACTCCACTTCATACCGGGTGGAAAGGGGGACGAAAGAAAGGCTGGCTAACGTGCCCGCTGTCGTTCTCCGGAATAGATCCCGTGCGCTCCTGGAAGATCCTGTGTGACTTCGACGGAACCATCTCCCTTCGTGATGCCACCGACGAGCTGCTGGAGCAATGTGCCCAGCCGCAGTGGCGCGAGCTCGAGCAGGAGTGGCGCTCCGGCGCGATCGGTTCCCGCGAATGCATGTCACGGCAGGTTGCACTGCTCGATGCCAGCGAGCAGGAAATCCATCGCGTACTCGACGGCATCGCGATCGATCCGGCCTTCCCGCGCTTCATCGGCGAGGTATCCCGGCTCGGCATCCCGCTGACGATCGTCAGCGATGGCCTGGACGTCGCGATCAAACGCATCCTTGGCAACCATGGCCTCTCCCATCTTCCCGTCGTTTCCAACCGCCTCGAGCGGGTGGACTCCCGACGCTGGGCGATGCGTTCGCCGTTTGCCGATCCCGACTGCCGGGCGCAGAGCGGCACCTGCAAATGCGCCTACGCCCGGCTCCCGCCGCCCGCGGACCGTGCGAGAAACCTGCTGATCGGCGACGGCCAATCCGATGTCTGCGTCGCCTCGCGGGCCGATTTCGTTTTCGCCAAACATCGCCTTCTCGATTACTGCGGGGCGGCTGGCATTTCCCATCGGCCGATCGGCGGCTTCGATGACGCTATCGCGCTGTTGCCCGATCTGCTTGCCGGGCGGTTCGACCTCGCGCCATTGCCTACCCTCTCCTTGCCGACGAAGCGGAGCCACTACGCATGACCACGATCGCGATGCGTCACGAACATCCTCACCGGGACCTCCCGCAGCCACCTGTGGAACGGGCCGTCATGGACGATGCGGCGCTGCTTGCCGACGAGGCGCGCTACTGCTCCTTCGGCGACACCGTCCATTACAGCGAGCCACCCAAGATCTTCGCGCGTTGCGACGGAAGCTACCTCTACGACAACGCCGGCGTGCCCTTCCTTGACCTGCAGATGTGGTACTCCGCGGTCAACTTCGGCTATTCGAATCCGCGGCTCAATGGCGTGCTCAAGCAGCAGATCGATACCCTGCCGCAAGTGGCGAGCCAGTACCTGCATCCGACCAAGATCGAACTCGCCACGCTCATCGCCCGCGACGCCGAGCGCAAGTGGGGCCGCAAGGGGCGGGTGCACTTCAACGTCGGCGGCTCGTCGTCTGTCGAGGACTCATTGAAGATCGTTCGCAATGCCTCCGGCGGGAAAAGCCTTGTATTCGCCTTTGAGGGCGGCTACCACGGCCGCACGCTCGGCGCGTCGGCGATCACGTCCTCGTACCGCTACCGCCGCCGTTACGGCCACTTCGATCGTGCACAGTTCATCGAGTTTCCCTACCACTTCCGCGGCCCCAGGGGCATGTCGAAAGAAGAGTACGGCGAGCAGTGCGTCGCCAAGTTCGCCCGGCTTTTTGAAACCGAATACAACGGTGTATGGGACCCTAAGGCCCAACAGTGCGAATACGCCGCATTTTACGTCGAACCCATCCAGGGTACGGGTGGATATGTCATCCCGCCCCTCAATTTCTTCACCGGCATCAAGAAGATTCTGGACCAGCACGGCGTGCTGCTGGTCGTCGATGAAATCCAGATGGGGATGTTCCGAACCGGCAAGCTGTGGGCCATCGAGCACTTCGGCGTGCAGCCCGATGTGCTGGTGTTCGGCAAGGCGCTGACCAACGGGCTCAACCCGTTGGCGGGTATCTGGGCGCGTGAGGAACTGATCAACCCGACGGTGTTTCCGCCGGGGTCCACGCATTCCACCTTCGCCTCCAATCCGCTCGGAACCGCAGTGGGTCTGGAGACGATGCGGATGGTGACCGAGACGGATTACGAAACGATGGTGATGGCCAAGGGGGCTCACTTCCTTGCGGGCTTGCTTGACCTGCAATCGCGCCATCCAGAGATCGGAGACGTCGATGGGCTGGGCCTGGCATTGCGCGCGGAGATCTGTGAAGCCGATGGTTTCACTCCCAATCGCGCGCTGCTCGATCGCATGGTCGACATGGGGCTTGCGGGCGAACTCCGCCATCTGGGCAAGCCCATCGGGCTGGTGCTCGATGTCGGTGGCTACTACAAGAATGTGATCACTCTTGCGCCGTCATTGCATATCAGCAGCGACGAGATCGATCTTGGCCTGTCCCTGCTCGACCAGTTGCTCACGCGCGCCAAGAACCGGCCATAGCCCCACATGGAACCCGTATTCCGCGGTCGCCTGGCTGTCGCGCACCAACCAAACGGCGCTTCAGCTGCCGCGGACCACGGCCAGGACAGCATTCAATCCACCGAAGGCGAAGGAATTGCTCAGCGCCGCGCGCACCGGTGTCTGCCGTGCGATGTTGGGTACGTAGTCGAGGTCGCAGGCGGGATCGGCATCGAGGAAATTCGCGGTCGGCGGCACCACTTGCCCACGCAGTGCTTCGATCACGGCAACCAGTTCCAGCGCACCCGCGGCGCCCAGTGCATGGCCGTGCACCCCCTTGGTCGACGACACGGCGAGTGCGTCGGCGTGGCGGCCGAAGACCTGGCGGATGGCACGCGATTCGGTGACGTCGTTGAGTGGCGTGCCGGTGCCGTGCGCGTTGATGTAGTCGATGTCTCCGACTTGCAACCCGGCATCGTGCAGCGCCTGGCGCATCGCTTCCGCCGCACCTTCCGTGGCAGGCGCGACGATATCCCCCGCGTCCGCGCCCAGGCCGAAGCCTGCCAGCTCGGCAAGGATGACCGCCCCCCGGGCGCGCGCATGCTCCATCGATTCCAGTACGAACATCCCCGCACCCTCGCCGAGTACCAGCCCGCGGCGTTGCGCGCAGAACGGCCGGCAGGTGTCGTCCGCAACGACCCGCATCGCCTCCCATGCGCGGATACCAGGCAGCGAGAAGCAGGCTTCGGTGCCACCGGCGACAGCACAGTCCGCCAGGCCGTGGCGCACCATCAGCGCTGCCTGCGCTATCGCGTGATTGGCCGAGGCACAGGCGCTGGACACCGCGAACGTCGGGCCCTGCAAGCCGTACTTCATTCCCACCTGACTCGCCGGCGCACTGGGCATGACGCGGATGATCGACATCGGATGGACACGCTCGGCACCATCCCGGTAGATGCGACGGGATTGCTCGTCGCGGGACGTCTCGCCACCGATGCCGGTACCTACCACGACGGCGGTGCGCGAGGCCATGGCGCCTGTGAATACGAGGCCGGACTGGGCGATGGCTTCGTCGGCGGCCAGCAGCGCGAACTGCGAAACTCGATCAAGCAGCGCCAGTTGCGTGCCCGTGAAATGCCGCGTGGGTTCGTATTCGTTGAATACAGCTCCCACCTGCATGCGGATGCCGGTTTCCTGTATTGGAAGGGCCAGCGGGCCAATGCCGCTGCGCGCTTCGAGCATCGCTCGCCACAGCGCTGGCGCACCAAGGCCCAAGGCACTCACCGCCCCCAAGCCGGTAATGGCGATCCGTCGCGGCTGCCGGCTATCGATCGCGTGCATGACAGCGCCTCAGCCCGCCGTGGCGGCCGCGGTGCTGGCGGTGCCCGCCTTCAACGCGAGTGCAGCCTCCACCGAGCTGATCAGGCCTCCGAGGGATCCATCGTCCAGGTTGGGATCCTGGTTTGGAAAGCTGATGTTGAAATGTTCCTCGACGTCGAAGAGCGTCTCGATGGCCTCGAGCGAGTCCAACCCAAGATCCTTGAGCGTCGATTCACTTGTCAGCTGCGTGCGATCGATATCGCCATGTTTGGCAACGACGTCGAATACCTGGTCTGCAATCGATTGTTCCATGGTGTTTCTCCATCCGGCGACGTGGGCCGGCACTTGCGGCTGATTCCAGCCTTCACCCTAGCGGGCGAATCTTGCACAAGCCTTTCGGGCCCATACCACCGATGAATCCTCTGGAGCCCCCTGCCCTGGCAAAGCATTTCATCACCCACCCTCCGCGCGCATTCACAGCGGCAACGCTGGCCAACGGGGTCGTCGCGTTTACGGCGCCTTTCGATGTGCTGACCACCGCTGACACCGCGATGAGGCAACGGATCAGCCGCTGGCCGCTGCATCGCCACTGGCGACGCTGGCTGAGCCTGCGCACCCGCTTCATCGGCACCACGGTCACCGAATACGCCGTGTTTCCGGAGGACGTGGACCCAGCCGTGCTGGCGCGGACACTGCGTCGTGAGCAGTCCGACGCGTGTGCGCTGCTCATCATCAAGGACATCCCGCAGTATTCCCCGCTGCTGGATGACGCCGACAATGCATGGGCGGCGGCCTTTGCCGCGCAGTGCGCGCGCGAGGGCTTCGTGCTGGTCGAAGGCCAGGCACTGGCCTGGGTACCGATCGATTTCACATCGTCTGACAATTATCTGGCGCGATTGTCACGGGGGCGACGTCGCGACCTCCGCCGGAAGCTGCGGTCCCGCACCCGGCTGGAAATTTCCACCATTCCCACCGGCACGGCCTTCAACGATGACGCGCTGATCGACGAATTCCATCACCTCTACCGCAATGTCTACGAGCAGAGCGAAATCCATTTCGACTTCCTCGAGCGCGCTTTCCTGGCGGCTGTCCTGCGCGACGCTGATGCCGGCGGCATCGTGTTCGTCTACCGCCACGAGGGGCGAATGATCGGATGGAACCTGTGCTTCGAGTACGCCGGCGCACTGGTCGACAAGCTGATGGGGCTCGCCTACCCGGCTTCACGCGAGCACAACCTGTATGCGATCAGCTGGTTCGAGAATCTCGACTATGCGCGCCGACGCGGCTTGCACCGCTACATCGCAGGCTGGACGGATCCGCAGGTGAAGGCGGACCTGGGCGCACGCTTCACCTTCACGCGGCACGCAGTGTATCCACGCAATCGCCTGCTGCGCCTCGTGCTGCGGCATCTGGCCGGGCATTTCGAAAGCGACCGCGCCTGGCGCGATGCAAGGACAGCCGATGCCGCCATTGATCCTTGATCTGGATAGCTCGGTGGGGCGGCTGCCAGCGTCGACACGCGTCATGATGCGTGGCTGGCACGATCGTCTGCGCTTCGCCTGTTCGACGCGGCAACTGCGCGCATTTGGCGCCCACGTGTCGACGCTGTTTCCCGCGTCACATGGCACCGTCTTTTACGGCAGCGGCGACTTCCACCACCTGAGCCTGCCCCTGATCGAGCGCGCGACATCCGAGGCGCCAAAACCCGTTCGGGTGCTGGTATTCGACAATCATCCGGACAACATGCGTTTCCCGTTCGGCGTGCACTGTGGCTCCTGGGTATCGCGCGTCGCCGCACTGCGGGCGGTCACCCGAGTGGATGTCATCGGGATCACCTCGGGCGACATCGGGCGCTTCCACGCGTGGGAGAACCGGCTGTGGCCGCTGTACCAGGGACGTGTGCGCTACTGGTCCATTGGCGTTGATATCGCATGGTCCCGCCGCGTGGGTCTGCACCGCGCCTTCAAGTCTTTCGGCTCGGCCGAGACCCTGATGGCCGCATTGCTCGACGACCTGGCACGCGACACGGCGCCGGTGTATCTGTCGATCGACAAAGACGTGCTCGATCCGCAGGAGGCGCAAACCAACTGGGACCAGGGATGCCTGTCCGTCGCACAGCTACAGGCAGCGATCACCGCCGTTCGCGGGCGACTCATCGGAAGCGACGTCAATGGCGAGATCTCGATTCCCGGCTATCCGCAGCGCTGGAAGCGCATGTTGGCAGCCGTGGATGACCAGCCGGCCCCGGACCCGTCATCGCTCCTGGCCATGCAGCGACAGCAACATGCAGTGAACCTCGCACTGTGCAAGGCCTTCGACAGCTGAGTGGTGCAGGTTCACGAAAAGGTCCAGCGTGCCCTGGCGATCCTACGGACAAATCTCCTGCCCGATGTCACGCGCCTGCCGGGCAGCGGCGTCACGTTCGCCGATTGCCAGGCAGACAATGCCGGCCACGATGAGTACCGCGCCGGATGCCTGCCCCGGCCCGATGCGCTCGCCGAACAGAAATGACGACACCAGCATCACGCTCACCACTTCCATGTGCGATGCGGCAACCGCCGGCCCCACTGCTGTTCGCTTCAGCAGGCTGATCCATATGAAGAATGTGCCGACGTAGCCAAGCACCGCGCCGTAGAGCCACGGTTGCGCAAGCAACCGCAGCAGCCAGCGTACGGAGAGTTCCGGCGGGAAGGCATGCATTCCGGCGAATTTGAAGCTGACCTGCGCAAACGTATCGAACGCCATCAACAGCGCGAAGCCAAACACCTGATCACGCAGTCGGGGCATCACAGGCTCCAGCCCACGATCGCCACCCCGAGGGTGACCAGGCCGATACCCACCAGCCTCATGCGGGTCAAATGCTCACGGAAAAGGACGCGCCCCGCGAGCATTATCACCACGATGTTGATAGAACCCAGCAGGACGCCGCGCCCCAGCGGCACGAGCGATAGAAACGCCGTCCATGCGACAAACTCGAGTGCGTAGCAGGCGATGCCAAGCCACAACGCGGGGCGCCGCGCCATGTAGCGCCAACGCACTATTCCATCACCCGCGCGTGGATCGCCCGCAGCGGATTTGAACGCGATTTGTCCAACGGTATCGAGAACCACCGTCACTACCCAGACAGGGAAAACGGACAATGACATCAGGCTTCGCTGACGCTTCGTGGCCGCGGATTGTCCGCGATTCGCGCGAAGAATCGCGAAAGCCGGTCCGCCAGGACACGCCGTTCGCGGTCGAGCGTGATCATGTGATAGCTGTTCCGAAGCAGCAGCATCTCGACGGGCGCATCCACGTTCCGGGCCACCAGGTAGGCATTTCGCACATGCGCGATGTCGTCATCCGTCGCATGGGCAACCAGGCATGGCGCATGAACATCGCCAAGCCGACGTCGGACGCGCGCGGACAATACGTACAGGTCCGCCAGTGAATGCCACGGGTTGCCCGGCAGGCCGGCGGCGGCACTGTCGCCACTCAGCATCGCACTGCTGATCTGGCTGCGGATCCGCTCGTCGCGAAGCCCGAATGGCGGTGCTTCCTGGAAGGATCGCGTGCGCGCAAGCCCCAGCCACTTGACCAGCGGCAACAGGAACACGAGGCGCGCGATCCAGGGAATGTTCCACCCGTCGTAACGGAATGTCGCGCCCAGCACGCCCACGCCATCGACCAGGTCCGGACGCTCCGCAGCCAGGAGAAGTGCCAGCAGCGCGCCCATCGACAGCCCGGCGACGAACAGGTGGTCGACCTGCGGACGCAATTCGACCGCTGCCTGCAGCACGCTGTCGTACCAATCCTGCCAGCCGGTGGCGAGCAGGTCGTTCTCGTTGCCACAGTGTCCAGCAAGCTGTATCCCGTGCACGGTGAACCCGTCGCGGTGCAAACGCTTGCCCAGCAAAAGCATTTCAGCGGGCGTGCCGGTGAGGCCATGGATCAGCAGCACGCCGCGACGGTCGCCCTCGAAGTGGAAGTCGGCCCGTCGAATCATCCCGCCATCCCGCCTCGCCTGCGGCACGTGCCCCGTGCGAATTACAGGGTACGTGGAGCGGGTTTCGCCAACCTTTCGGTTGCACGGGAAAAGCGTACAAGGACGCGCTCGCCAACCCGCAAGACGGATGGTTTGTCGAAGCCCAGCACACATTCCACGCTGCGTTCATTGACCCGTTGCATCGGATCTTCCTGCAACGATGATTGGCCGTAAGCGGGGCCGACGCGGAGCACGTACGCGCGCCCGATGGCTGTCTGCCGCCCATCATCGCTGACCACTTCGGCCCTGCTCCCCGGGTGGACGGCATCGACGAAGTCCTGCGAAAGTTCGGCCCGTACGATGCGCGCCTGCGCGGGGAGCAAGGTGAGCACCGCTCCGCTCTGCGCCGACACGTGCATGCCCGGGCGGGCCGCGATACGTAGCACGTCGCCATCCACAGGTGCACGCAGTACGTGTTGACTCGCCTGGTAATTCGCACGCCGGAGTTCGACGCGCGCGATGTCCGTCGCGGCACGGGCATTCGCCCACTGTGCGGACAAGTCGATCACTGCTTCGCGCGCATCATCGGCGCTCTGGCCATCACCGGCATGGGCCCTTGCCGCCTCCACGAGCCGTGCGGCGCGAATGCGTGCCGCGGCCGCTTTAGACTCGAGCAACCGGCTCTGTATCTGCGCCTGTTCAAGATGCGCCTGCGCCAGTGACACCTCCAGGCGTGCGGGGGTCGCATCGGTGGATATCAGCACTTGTCCACGCGTTACCCGCTCACCCTCTTTGACAGCCACGTCCGCAATCACGCCATCGGCCGTCATGCCCAGCGGCAACAGGCCGCCTTCGATATCCACACGTCCGCGGGTGACGATCAGCGCCCCGGGCTCAGCCACGGCAGCGGCCGGCGAGCCGCGTTGGCTCGTGCAACCTGCAAGCGCCGCCAGCATCGACAACGCGAGGAGACATGGCTGCGCTCGCGACCTGCGTGGACTGCTCATTGCGCCGTACTCCAGGTGGCTGACATGGTGGGCTGTATGGATGGGCTCATGCGCAGGTCATCGAGGATGCGGCCATCCTCCATGCGCAATACGCGGTCGGCGTGTTCTATCAGGCGCGGGTCATGACTCACGCATAGCACGGTGGTGCCATGCCGGTGCGCGATGTCATGCAGCATGTCGATCACCATCTGTCCGTTCGCGGCATCGAGCGAGCTTGTCGGTTCATCGGCGAACAGCAGGTCGGGGCGCTTCGCGAGGGCGCGCGCGATCGCCACACGCTGTTTCTCGCCACCGGACAGTTCGATCGGCCGCAGATGCCGACGGGACAGCATGCCGACCTCTTCAAGTGCTTCCCTTGCACGTAGCTGCATCTCCGCTGGCAAAAAGCCCATGTACTGCAGTGGCAGTTCCACCTGTTCGGCCACCAGCAACGCGGGGAAGAGGTCGAAACCCTGGAACACGAAACCCGTGTGCCGCAACCGGAAGCGCTCCAACGCACGCAGGTCGAGCCTGCCCAGTTCTTCCGACAAGGCGAACACCCGCCCCTCGTCCGGGCGCTGGAGCCCGCTCAGGATCGACAGCAACGTGCTCTTGCCGCATCCCGACGGCCCTGCGATCAGCGTCAACTCCCCGGCATGCACCTGTAGGGATACGTGATCGAGCACGCGGGTGTGAATGCGTCCGGAGACAAACGACTTGACGATGCCACGCGCTTCCAGCGCCGCACGCCTTGCGGTGGCAGTCGCTGTCATCGCAGCAGCTCCGCCGGATCGGCTCGCCTCAGGCTGCGCAGGGCGATCAGCCCCGAGAAGACCGCCAATGCCATGACCACCCCCATGCAGGCCAACCACAGGCCCGCGTTGAACACCACTGGAATGTCCTTCAAGCGTGCAAGGCTGATGACCAGCAGGCCGCTGATGCTCGCCGCGACCAGCCCCACTGCACCGACCCAGAACGCCTGTTCGAGCACGACCCAGCGCAGGGAACCGAGCCCCACGCCAAGCGCGTTGAGTGTTGCGTATTCCCGGATGGATCCGAACACGGCCCCGACCAGTGTCTGGCTCGTGATCGCCGCCCCCACCAGACACACCACGCCAGCCAGGAACAGCACGCCGGCGCCGGCGCCGGTATCGAACAGCCAGAACATGGTCGACTGGCGGGCGAACGCATCCGACGCCCACGCCTGGTGGGGGCCACCGCCGGGCTGACGGCTCAACTGTTCCGCCACCGCATCGGCGCGAGCGGGATCCCGCAACTGCGCGACAACGTAGGTGGGCCAATCAGGATGGGGCGCATCGACATTGAGCCGGCGAGCCGTCTCGAGCGATGCCAGCACACTCACGCCACCCAGCGCGCGTAACCCCGACCCCACGCCGACCACACGGACCGTTTCGCCATTGATGCGGGCACTGCTGCCGACGGCGACGCCCAGCTTTTCCAGTTCGGAACGGTCGACGATGACCGCATCGGGCATCTGCAAGGCAAGACGCAACTCCGGCGACAGCACCTTCGAGAACATCAGGCCATCCGCACGCGTGTCGATGCCGGAGACGAATACCGAGACGGGGCCGGTCGCCGCCGTTCCGCGCCAGTCGCCATCGAACCAGATGAAGGGTTCCACACGCGCCACGCCCGGCTCCATGTCGATAAGCGTCGCCACGTCCGGATCCACCGGTCTGCCCTGGTCGACACTCTGCGTGCCCGGATAACCGACCCAGACATCAGCGCTGGAGCCGGTGACATAGACGCTGGCACTACCGAAGATGCCCAGCACGAGCGACGCCTGCAGCAGCAGGAGAAAGCTCGCGAAGGCGACGGCAACCGTCGCCGGAAGGAATCTTCGCCACTCATATCGCAACGTGCGGCGTGCAAGGGCAACCATTCAGCGCTCCCCGGCAGCGGGCAGAGGTAATGTGCTCTGACCCTGGCCACCAAGGGCCTTGCACAGGGCTATGTACTGCAGTGCCCGACCTGCCCGCGCGGCATCCACGTCCAGTGCTGCCTGCTCGCGATCGGCATTGCTGGCCGCACTGTCCAGCCCACTGCCCAAGCCAAGCCTTTCGCGGTGCTCGGCGCCCCGTGCGAACTCCTCCGAAACGCGCAATACCTTCAGGGTGTCCTGTTCCAGCATGCGCTGCTGTTCAAGCGCGGCGAGTACCGATTCCACCTCGGCGACCGCCGTCAACACCGTCTTTCGATACGCGAGTGCTGCGGCCTGCAGGTCTTCACTCTTCGCCTCGGCCTTGGCGCGACGGAGCCCCCAATCGAACAGGGGGATCTCGATGATCGGGCCGATCGATCCAATGACCCCGGTACTGGTCGTGCGCCGTGAGGCTTCACTGCTGGACATCACGATCGAACCACCGATCGCCACCGTTGGATAGCGGTTGGCCTTGGCGATGCCCAGCATGCCTGCAGCACCGAGTACCGCGGCCTGCGCGTGTGCGACGTCAGGACGTGTCCTCAGCAGGTCCGCGGGCGCACGGGTGACGGGCATGTCCTGCAATACCGGCAAAGCGCCCCCTTTCGCCCATGCCGCCTCCGGCTCGGCACGACCCAGCAACACCGCCAGCGCCTGCGCGGCCGAGGCGGCGGCAGCTCTGGGTTCTGCCAATGCGGCGTCCGCCTGCGCGAGCGCGATGCGCGCCTGCGCCACCTGCAATGGCGAGGCGATATGCAGTTGCAGGCGCGTCCCGGTCAACATCGCCTGGCGCGCGCGCAGGTCACGGATGCGTGCCAGGTGCGATTCGCGTCGCCGCGCCGCGCGCAGGGTGATCCAGTCCCGGGCGACTTCCGCCACCACCGACACGCGCGCCTCATCCACGTCCGCCTGTGCGGCCTCCAGATCACCGCGCACGATGCGGTGCATGGCCTGTGCACGGCCGAACAGCCCGAGCTCCCAGATGGAGTCGAAGCCGGCGACGAGATACGACGCCGTCGCGTCAGGATCGATCGGATTGGACGTGCGCAAACCCAGCTGCGGCCGGAACTGCGCGCCATCCACGCGGTGCAGGGCGCGCGCGGCGCGCAGCCGCGCTTCCGCC
>SCUY01000237.1 GCA_004322525.1 Lysobacter sp.
TGGCATGAAGGCGCTTCATCGCGATGCCTGATGCCTGATGCGTATCCAGGGAATGCTGCGGCAATGCGGACCGCATCCGCCGGTCGCGCGCTCCGACCGCGCATCAGCTGCCGATGGGGCATTCAGGAGCCTGGGGGATCATCCCTATAGGCTGTGCGACGGCCGGCGCGCTAGCGTCTCTTCGAGTCCCTTGCAGGGCATAGTCCGCGTGAAGCTCGATCTCTACCGACGGACTGATGGGGCGCTGGTCGTGGTGCCGTCCCGGTTCGCGCATGCATTGCCAGGGCCCGGAGCGGCCACGCTGCATTACATCCGCACGGTACGGATGGAACTCGCGCTGCTGGGCGATGCGCTGGTGCTGGAGATCGGCCTGCAGGGCTTCGCGATCGCGCGGGGTGCTGACGCCGCGCTGCTGCGCAATGGAACACGCGTTCCGGGTGGGTTCGCCCGCGATTCCGCCTAGGCGGCGTCGAAAAGCTGCTGCAGGACAGCCTCGCCGTAGCGGCTCAGCTTGGTGGCGCCGATGCCCGGGATGCGGGCGAGATCGTCGAGGTCTGCCGGGTCGGCTTCGGCGATCGCGCGAAGCGTGGCGTCATGGAAGATCACGTAAGCAGGCACGTTCTGTTCGCGCGCGGTCTGCGCGCGCCAGTCGCGCAGGGACTGGAAACGCGCGAGCCCGGCAGCATCGAGATCGAGCGCCTCGGCCTCGCTGGCGCGGCGTTCGCGACGCCCGCGCGACACGGCTTTCGGCTCGCTGCGCAAGCGCAGCTGCGCCTCGCCGCGCAGCACGGGCCGGCTGGCCTCGCCAAGGCGCAGCGCACCGTAGTGCTCCACGTCCACCTCGACCAGGCCGCCCGCGACCAGCTGCCGGAATACGCTGCGCCACTGGCGATCGTCGAGGTCGGCGCCGATGCCGAACGTCGACAGCGACTCGTGGCGGAACTGCAGCACCTTGTCGGTGCGTGTGCCGCGCAGGACGTCGACCAGGTGGCCCACGCCGAAACGCTGGCCTGTACGGAAGATGCACGAGAGCGCCTTGCGCGCGGCGTCGGTGCCGTCCCAGCTCTGCGGCGGGTCCAGGCAGTTGTCGCAGTTGCCGCAGAGGTCCTCGCGTTCCTCGCCGAACCAGCGCAGCAGCGCCTGTCGCCGGCAGCCAGTCGATTCGCAGTAGCCCAGAAGCGCGTCGAGTTTGCGCAGTTCAAGTTGCTTGCGCTCGCCGCTGGCGTCGCCCTGCTCGATCATCTGGCGCAGGCTGACCACATCGCCGAGCCCGTAGCTCAGCCACGCCTCGGCCGGGTCGCCATCGCGGCCTGCGCGTCCGGTCTCCTGGTAATAGCCTTCCACCGACTTGGGCAGGTCGACATGCGCGACGAAGCGCACGTCCGGCTTGTCGATGCCCATGCCGAAGGCGATGGTGGCAACCATCACGATGCCGTCTTCCTGCAGGAATCGGCGCTGGTTGGCAGCACGGACCGTCGCCTCCATGCCTGCGTGGTAGGCGAGCGCGCGGATTCCGGATTTCGCCAGTTGCTCGGCGACGGACTCCACCCGTTTGCGTGACAGGGCGTAGACGATGCCGCTCTGGGACGGATGGCGCGTGAGGAAATCCAGCAGCTGACGCGTGCCGCCGTCCTTCGGCACCACCGTGTAGCGGATGTTCGGGCGATCGAACGAGCTGACGAACTGCCTCGCGTGGTCCAGGCCGAGCCGCTCGACGATCTCCCGACGCGTGGGTGCATCGGCGGTGGCGGTGAGTGCCACGCGCGGAACGTCGGGCCAGCGTTCGTGGAGCACCGCGAGCTGTCGGTATTCGGGCCGGAAATCATGCCCCCATTGCGATACGCAGTGCGCTTCGTCGATCGCGAACAGGGCGACGCGGGCGCGGTCCAGCAGGGAGAGGAAACGCGGTGTCAGCAGCCGTTCCGGTGCGACGTACAGCAGGTCGAGCTCGCCTTCGAGGAACTGCCGCTCGACGTTCGCCGCTTCGGCTGCATCCAGGGTGGAATTGAGATACGCCGCGCGTGCGCCGACCTGCCGCAAGGCCTCGACCTGATCCTGCATCAGCGCGATGAGTGGCGA
>SCUY01000238.1 GCA_004322525.1 Lysobacter sp.
CCGCGCGCCCGTCCGAACGCCATGCGCGAGGCGCATGGCCGGTCGCCCCGTTCAACGAAGCAATGAATCTGGAGAAGCAGTGATGGGTCAGTCGGTCGTGGTGTTGGGCGCGCAGTGGGGCGACGAGGGCAAGGGCAAGATCGTCGACCTGCTGACCGAGGAGATCGGCGCGGTGGTGCGCTTCCAGGGTGGCCACAACGCGGGCCACACGCTGGTGATCGGCGGCAAGAAGACGGTGCTGCACCTGATCCCGTCCGGCATCCTGCGTCCGGATGCGCTATGCCTGATCGGCAATGGCGTGGTGCTGCACCCGGGTGCGCTGCAGAAGGAAATCGCGGAGCTCGAATCCAACGGCGTCGAAGTGCGCTCGCGCCTGAAGATCAGCCCGGCGGCGCCGGTGATCATGCCGTACCACATCGCGCTGGATCAGGCGCGCGAGAAGGCGGCGGGCGGCAAGGCGATCGGCACCACCGGCCGCGGCATCGGCCCCGCTTATGAGGATAAGGTCGCGCGCCGCGGCATCCGCATCGCGGATCTGCACTATCCGCAGGAGCTCGCGGACAAGCTGCGCAGCGCGCTCGACTATCACAACTTCGTTCTGACGAAGTACCTCGGCGTCGAGGCGGTCGATTTCCAGAAGACACTCGATGATGCGCTGGCCTTCGGTGAATACGTCGAACCGATGAAGGCCGACGTCGCCGGCATCCTTCATGAACTGCGAAAGCAGGGCAAGCGCGTTATGTTCGAAGGCGCGCAGGGCTCGCTGCTCGACATCGACCATGGCACGTATCCATATGTCACGTCGTCGAACACGACGGTGGGCGGCGCGCTCGCCGGCACGGGCGTTGGCGCCGATGCGATCGACTATGTGCTCGGCATCGCCAAGGCTTATGCGACGCGCGTCGGCGGCGGCCCGTTCCCGACCGAACTCGACGATGAAGTCGGGCGGGGAATCCGTGATCGCGGGCAGGAATACGGTGCCACCACCGGCCGGCCGCGCCGCTGCGGCTGGATGGATATCGTCGCACTCAAGCGCGCCGTCGCCATCAACGGCATTACCGGCCTGTGCATCACCAAGCTCGACATCCTCGACGGGATGGAGAAGCTCAAGATCGCCATCGCCTACGAATACCGCGGCAAGCGCACCGAGTACGCGCCGCTTGACGCCGGGGGTTGGGAAGAGTGCACGCCCGTCTATCTCGAATTTCCGGGTTGGGATGAGAACACCGCGGGCATCACCGAATGGGAGAAGCTTCCGGCCGCAGCCCGCGCCTACCTGCGTGCGCTGGAGGAGCTGGCGGGTTGCCCGCTCGCCATCGTATCGACCGGCCCGGATCGCGACGCGAACATCGTGCTACACGATCCGTTCGCCTGATTGGCGCTGCGATGGAAGACCAAGCCCCCGCATGCGGGGGCTTTCTTTTTTCCGGCAGAGTGCTGGCATACAAGACTGTCGCGAGCAACACTCGATCGGCGCGGCGATCAATCGTCGCCGCGCGTGCCCCGTGCCGATGCATCGGCATTCACCGAAGCCTTCGCATCGAGCGAAGCATTTCGATGACGCGATGCGCGGGCCCCGGCGCGGGCATTGCCACTCGCCTTGGCATCGACGTGGCCACGATTCGATCGCGCGTCATCCGCCTGTGGTTTGCCGCTGGCATTTTTCTCGGAAGTGCCCAGGCTGCCGGTCACCGAGCCCGCGCCGTCGCCCTGGGAAACCTTCAACAGGCCGTTCGCATTGCCGCGAGCCGTGTTCGCCGCCTTGGCGGTGCCGCTCGCTGCGGCTTGTGCGTTCGCGCGCACACCAGCACCTGCGCGTCCGGCAGCGCTCGCGCCGCGACG
>SCUY01000239.1 GCA_004322525.1 Lysobacter sp.
GCTCTTCCGATCTGCCCGGCCGAGCTGATGAGCGCCATTCTGAAGGCGCCCGTTGACCTGCTGTGGAATGGGGGCATCGGTACCTACGTGAAGTCGAGCCGGGAGACGCATGCGGAAGTGGGCGATCGGGCGAACAATGCCCTGCGCATTGACGGCCGCGAACTGCGCTGCCGCGTGGTCGGTGAGGGTGGCAACCTCGGGCTCACGCAGCTCGGCCGCATCGAGGCTGCCCAGCATGGCGTGCTTTTGAATACCGATTTCATCGACAACTCGGCGGGCGTGGACACCTCGGATCACGAGGTCAACATCAAGATCCTGTTGAATGCGGCTGTACAGCAGAAAAAGCTGGGTTTTGACGAGCGGAACAAGCTGCTTGCATCCATGACGGATGAAGTCGCCGGCCTCGTGCTGAACGACAATTACCGGCAGAACCAGGCATTGAGCGTCATGGAGCGCATGAGCGTGTCGCGCCTCGGGTCGAAGCAGCACTTCATCCGCACGCTCGAGTCACAGGGATTGCTTGACCGGCAGATCGAGTTCCTGCCGTCGGATGCGGAGTTCGCCGAGCGCAAGGCACGTGGCCAGGGTCTGACGCGCCCGGAACTGTCGGTGCTGCTGTCCTACAGCAAGCTGGTGCTGTTCCCACAGCTTGTTCAGTCCGACGTGCCGGAAGATCCGTACCTGTCCAAAGAACTGGTGCGCTATTTTCCCCAGCCTCTGCAGCAGAAGTATGCCAAGCAGATGGAAGGCCACCGTCTGAAGCGCGAGATCATCGCCACGGCGGTGACCAATTCCATGGTCAACCGCATGGGTGCGACGTTCGTATTGCGCATGCAGGAAGACACGGGCCGCTCGCCGGCCGAGATAGCGAAGGCGTACACCATCGCGCGCGAAGCGCTGGCGGCCCGCGAGCTCTGGTCGCAGATCGATGCGCTAGACGGGAAGCTCCCCGAGCCGGCGCAGGTTGATGCGCTGCTCGCGGTCTGGCAGCTGATGCGGTCGATGACGCGCTGGCTGCTGTCACGCCCGGGCGCGGTACCGGAAATCGCCTCGACGGTCGCGCGGTTCGGTGGTGGTATCGGCGAAGTACGTGAGTCGCTCTCCGCCGCGATGACCCAGGACCAGCGCACCGCTTTCGACCGTCGTCTGGCCGAGTGGCGCGGCAAGGGTTTTGTCGCCGGTCTGGCGGGCCAACTGGCCGGGCTGCCGCTACTCGACGCCGCGACGGACATCGTGGAGATCGCCCAGGCGCGCAAGCTGGCGACAGCCGAAGTGACCAAGGCGCACTTCACGCTCAGCAGTGCGCTCCACCTGGCATGGCTCTATGACCAGATCGATGCGCTGCCGGTGGAGAGCCGTTGGCAGGCCCTCGCACGGGGTTCGCTGCGGGATGAGCTCGGTGCGCAGCAGCGCGCACTGGTCGGGCAGATCCTGGCCGAGGGTGGGCGCAAGCCGCCGGACGCAAAGGTCGCCGCATGGTTGCAGCGTGATGACTCGAGCCTGCGCTTCACCCTCGCCATGCTGTCGGAACTGGTGAGCCAGAAGTCGCTCGACTATCCAACGGTGTCCGTGGCGGTCCGTCGTCTGGCGCAGTTGGCGACCGGGAGTTGACGGGAGGCGGCCGGTGACGGACTCCCCCACGTACCCTGCCGCCGCTGGCGATGCGACCCGCTATGCTCGGCGCATGGCGACCGACACGTTGTTGAAAGCCCAGCCGCGGCTGGCGTTCCTCGCCGCGCCTGCACCCGAGGCGCAGGCCGCGCGCGGGCAGCTTGTCGCCGTGCATGGCGAGCACGGGCCCGCCGACGCCGACGTGCTCGTCGCGCTAGGCGGCGATGGCTTCATGCTGCAGACGCTCCATCGCCATGGCGCGCTCTGCAAGCCGGTGTTCGGCATGAAGTTCGGCACCGTCGGCTTCCTGATGAACCAGCAGCGCATCGATTCCCTGGTCGAACGCATCCATGCGGCGGAGGCGACAGTGCTGCGCCCGCTCGAGATGGTCGTGCAGACCGACTCCGGCGCGAGCGTGGGGTCATTGGCCTACAACGAAGTCTCGCTGTTGCGGCAGACCCGCCAGGCCGCACACGTGCGCATTGATCTCAATGGCCAGACGCGGCTCGATGAATTGATCTGCGACGGTGTGCTGGTGGCCACGCCGGCGGGTAGTACTGCTTACAACTTCTCGGCCCACGGCCCGATCCTGCCGCTGGGCGCGAATGTGATCGCACTGACACCGATCGCCGCCTTCCGGCCCCGGCGGTGGCGGGGCGCGGTGCTGAAGGCCGACACCGAGGTGCGCTTCACTGTGCTGGATCCCCTCAAACGCCCGGTGAGCGCGACAGCCGACTCGCACGAGGTGCGCGATGCGGTCGAGATCGTCATTCGCGAATCCCGTGACCACACGGTCACCCTGCTGTTCGATCCCGAGCACAATCTCGAGGAACGCATGCTCGCCGAGCAATTCACCAGCGGCTGAGCATTGCTTTTCGCGGGTCAGACCGTTGGAGGTGCTCCTTCCGAGAGCGCCTTCTCCAGTGCGTGCCGGATCACGTCGATCGCATTGTGGGCAACCCCTTCTCCCTGCGGCAGGCCGTCCAGCATGTCGGCGAACAGGCGGTCGCGATCAATGCCGGGCTGTTGCGAAACCGCGTGCGTCAGCGCGAGCACCGACATCGCCACGCCAACCGAAACTTCTCCGATCGCCTGGCCGACCACCTGCGCCACGCCTGCGACCCATTCGTTTTGTTCCATTCGCCAACCTCCGGTTGAGTGCCAGTCCGGGCAGCCTACACGGCGAATGACTCTTTGCAGTAGCCTGCCTGCCCCGTTGATCTGTCCCGATGACGCTTCGCGTCAATAAATTCGACGCCGCGTGCCCGATACGCTGCATTCGCCCGGATTACGGATTACGGATTACGGATTACGGATTACGTGGCAGCGTGCATCGTTCCGCGGCAGAATCGCGCCATGCCGGACCGTGATGCCAACCCCCTGATCGTCGCCATTTCGTCGAGGACGCTGTTCGACCTCGAGGAGGGGCACGACCTGTTCG
>SCUY01000240.1 GCA_004322525.1 Lysobacter sp.
GCCTTCACAGGAGAACGTGGGCAAGGTAGTCGTTGACGAGACGGTGATCGAGCACAAGGCCGAGCCGTACCTGATCTACCAGAACCCGCCGGCACCCGCTCCCAAGGCTGCCTCGGGCGAATAGCCGCCTCCTGTCAGGCACCCTTTCTGCCAGGTAGCGCTGCCCGGCCGTACGCGGCCGGCAGTCCAGCGCTCCGGGGACGCCGACGTGAGCCGATGCGCAGGACGTGATGCCAGCAGGTGCCGCCGCCCTGCATGGATCCGTTGTTCCGTGCGACGTTGCGATCACATCGGTGGCATATGCCCCGGATGGCCACGCGTCAGCTTTCCGCTGCCGCTTGCCGGTCAAGTGATTGATTCCTCTCGGTGCCGGCGCCGTCGATCACCTCGGCATGGTGCTTGCAACACCATGCACGAGCCCCATAAATGGGCTGGTGCGTGGTCTCCACGCGTCTTTCCCGGCCACTGTCGCATTGTGGCCGTCGCCATGATCCCGGGAGCATGTACATGACCGACTCCACCGCCCGCGACCCCTCGGACCTCGCGGTCCTGCCGTTGCGCGACGTCGTGGTTTTCCCCCACATGGTCATTCCGCTGTTCGTCGGGCGTGACAAGTCGATCAAGGCGCTGGACCTGGCGATGGAGTCCGATAAGCGGATTCTGCTGGTGGCGCAGAAATCGGCCGACGTCGACGATCCGTCCGGCGCCGACCTGTATCCGGTGGGGACGCTGGCCCACGTGCTGCAACTGCTCAAGCTGCCCGACGGCACCATCAAGGTGTTGGTGGAGGGCGTGTCGCGCGCACGGGTGGACAAGGTCGTCGAGCGCGACGGCGCACTGGTAGGCCGGGCAAAAGTGGTCGAGCCGGATGCCGACCGGGACGAGCGCGAGCTGGAAGCGATCACCCGCACGCTGCTGGGCCTGTTCGAGCAGTACGTGAAATCAAACCGCAAGTTGCCGCCGGAATTGATGCAGACGCTCTCTGGCATCGATGAACCGGGCCGGCTCGCCGATACGATCGCAGCGCATCTTTCCGTGCGTATCAGTGAGAAGCAGCGGCTGCTGGAGACGCATGGCGTCGGCGCGCGGCTGGAGATGCTGGTCGGCTTTGTCGACGGCGAGATCGATGTGCAGCAACTGGAGAAACGAATCCGCGGCCGGGTGAAGTCGCAGATGGAGCGCAGCCAGCGCGAGTACTACCTCAACGAACAGATGAAGGCGATCCAGAAGGAACTGGGTGACCTCGACGACGCGCCGAATGACATCGACGAGTTGACGCGCAGGATCGCCGAAGCGGGCATGCCAAAAGCCGTGGAGGCCAAGGCGCGCTCCGAACTCGGCAAGCTCAAGCAGATGTCGCCGATGTCGGCTGAATCGGCGGTCGTGCGTAATTACCTCGACTGGCTGCTGGGCGTGCCATGGAAAAAGCGCACCAAGGTGCGCAGGGAGCTCAAGGCCGCACAGGAAGTGCTCGATGCCGATCACTTCGGCCTTGAAAAAGTAAAAGAACGCATCCTCGAATACCTCGCGGTACAGACCCGCGTGCAGAAGATGCGCGGCCCGATCCTGTGTCTCGTCGGGCCGCCTGGCGTTGGCAAGACATCCCTGGGCCAGTCGATAGCAAAGGCGACCAATCGCAAGTTCGTACGCATGTCGCTGGGTGGCGTACGTGATGAGGCGGAGATACGTGGACATCGCCGCACGTATGTGGGCTCTATGCCGGGCCGTATCGTGCAGAACCTCAACAAGTGTGGCAGCAGGAATCCGCTGTTCGTCCTCGATGAGATAGACAAGATGGCGATGGATTTCCGTGGTGATCCATCATCCGCATTGCTGGAAGTTCTCGACCCCGAGCAGAACAGCGCATTCAACGATCACTATCTGGAGGTCGACCTCGACCTGTCGGAAGTGATGTTCGTCGCGACATCGAATTCGCTGAACATCCCCGGGCCGCTGCTCGACCGCATGGAGGTCATCCGCATTCCGGGCTATACGGAGGAGGAAAAACTCAACATCGCCGAGCGTTACCTGTTGCCCAAGCAGATCAAGGCGAATGGGCTGCGCGATGGCGAGCTGAAGGTCACCGGCGAGGCCTTGCGCGACACGATCCGCTATTACACCCGCGAGTCCGGCGTGCGTAACCTGGAGCGGCAGATCGCGAAGATCTGTCGCAAAGTGGTGAAGGAAGTCGCGCTGTCCGGGGCCAAGGTCCGGAAGAGCCCGATGCTGGTCAACACGAAGAACCTCGAGAAGTATCTCGGTGTTCAGCAGTATGACTTCGGCCGTATCGAGGAAAAGAGCGAGATCGGGCTGGTGACGGGCCTGG
>SCUY01000241.1 GCA_004322525.1 Lysobacter sp.
CCGATCTTGTCGCGGGGGATATAGGGCGCGTCCCCGCGACAGCGCGGCTTGAACAGGGGCGGCGCCGATGAACTCCGCCGCCGCTGTCATCGAGGCTCTCAACGCGCGGGATGACCGTGGCCGCCGTCTTCGCGAAGCGGGGCGGGTGAGCTGGCGGATATGGATCGACCGCCAGGCCGAACGGCCTGGCAGCGTGAGTGGTGCGGCGGCCGACGACCTCGTTTCCCATCTTGCTGCCCGGCCTCTTGCCCGGCCCCCGCGGCGCAGTCTTCTGCTCAACCGTTGGCAGGCGTTCGGCACCCTCTGGCGCCAGCAATGGCATCCGGCATCACGCGATGAGCGCGCATGGCGGTGGACAGCCGGGGGTATCTCGTTCGGCTGGCATGTGCTGCTGGCGATCCTGCTGCTGTGGATCACCGCGCTGCACTTCCTGCAACCTCTGCCCAAGGCGCCGGATGACGCGGTGCAGGTGGAGTACATCGGCCAGGGCACGCCGGAAGAGCCGGGGGGCGGAGATGTTCCAGCGGCGGCACCCTCGGCCCAGGCCGAGTCCCCGGCCGCCGTGGCAGCTGCGCAGACCACTGCCTCTGTCGCAGACGCTGCGGCGCCGGCCAGACCATCGCCGGCACAACGCACGACTCAAGCGGCAGCGCCTGTCGCCACGACAGTCACGCCGGCGGAGCCGAGCCCCGCGCAGCCCGTGACCACGTCACAGCCGGTCGCCACGTCGAAGCCGGTATCGCCCGAGCCGCCTGTCTTTGAGCTGCCACCGACCACGATCGAGCAGGTGGCGGTCACGCCGCAGGCCGTGGCGATTCCGGAAGTGCGGGCATTGCCCGTGCCCGAGCCGGTGTCGGCGCCCGAACTTTCCATGCCGACGCCCGAACTGGTGGTCGAGCCGGTGCGCGCACCATCACCCCCTGTGGCTCAGCAGGAGGTGCCTGTGCCCAGGCGCGCTCCGGCCCTGCGCGTGCCAGCGCCGGCGGCCGACGTGGCCGTCGAACGTGCGCCGGCGGCCGCTGCGCGCCCCAGCCCCTCGCCTGCTGCAGCGAATCGGCCGGCAACGGCTCCGATGCCTGAGCAGGGCACCACGCCGGCTGTGGCCGGACGTGCTGTCGAGCCGGGCCCGCGTGTGGGCCCGAGTACTTCCACCAGCGCTGGGGTCGGCGCCGGGCCCAAGCCCGCGCCGGCGCCAGGTTCCTGGGCCAGCCCGCGCCGGGCGGACGATTGGGGCGACTCCACCCGTAACCGGCCAGGCACCCGGGGCGCGGGCATCAATGACGGCAACGGCCGGCCGCGGCTGGGCGAGGCGCCCGGCTCGGCCTCCGCCGGCTTTCCGCCCGGCATGGTCACCCAGGAGATCCGGGACCTCGACCGCTCGGGCACATGGCTCAAGCGCAAGCCGTATCCATACGAACCGACCGCGTTTGACCGCTTCTGGCGGCCGAACGAGACGTTGCTGCAGGAATGGGTGCGCCGTGGCATCCGGCAAGTCGGGGTGCCCATCCCGGGGACGAACAAGCGGATCGTCTGCGTTGTGTCGATCCTCCAGCTGGGTGGTGGCTGCGGCGTCGTCGACCCGGACCTCAACGACCAGCCGGCCACAGCGCGTCCCCCGCCGGACGTTCCGTTCAAGCCATACCTGCAGGAGGGCAACGGCGCGACACCACCCGCGCCCGGCCGCAAACCGCCGGCGAGCGAGCCGTTCCCGATTCCACCTCCGGTACGGGCACCCCCGCCTGTCCCGGACTGAATGGCCTTGGCACGGCTGCGCATGGCGTACATCGCCTGTGGGAGGGCAAGTGGGTTTTCGCGATGCCGCGGCCGCGCCGGCCGACGGCATATGCCGTTCCCTGTTCCGCGCCGCACGTCTTTCCGGCGTCAGTTCCCCTGACATGCAACGGCCCGCTTGCGCGGGCCGTTCGACATCGGTGCCCTGGTGGGCGGTTATTGCGTATGTTCGGCCAGGTCGTGGACTACGCGCTGGCGCGAACCGAAGTAGGCGGACAGGTCTGCGATCTGCTGGTCGGTCAGTTCTTTCGCCTGTGAAGCCATCAACGAATTCTGCCGGCGGCCATCGCGGTACATCGCGAGGGCGGAGGCGATGTAGTCATGATACTGGCCTGCCAGCTTCGGATAGTTGGGATCGATCGGCGCCGCGCCCTCCTTGCCATGGCAGTCCACACAGGCCTGGCCGGTGGCGCCCTTGGTCGAGGCCAGTTTTTCGCCGGCGGCGATACTTCCCGCCGGAAGGCCGGCGGAGGAATGTTCGGACACAGGCGCCTCGGCTTCGTGTCCACCCGCTCCGGCTTCGGGTTTCGGGCCGCAGGCAGTGGCGAGCAGGGCGATGGCGAGGCTGCCCAGCAGCAGTCGGGTGGTCGTCATGGTCTGGCTCACTTGAGGCTGGCGAGGTAGGCGGCGATATCGGCGATGTCCTGCTCCGAGAAGCTCTGCGCCTGCGCCTGCATCGTGGGGTGCTTGCGCGAACCGTCGCGGTAGCCCAGCAGCGCGTTCGTCAGGTACTGCGCGTTCTGGCCAGCAATCCGT
>SCUY01000035.1 GCA_004322525.1 Lysobacter sp.
CCTTCGATCCCTTTGCGGCCGGTGACTTCCCTGGTTGCCGGCTCATCCGCATCCTTCTTCTTGCGCGCATCGGCGGGCGCGCTCATTGCGAGCATGGCGGCTGCCATCGCGAACGCGAGGGCAAGGTTCTTGCTGGTCATGTGAATCTCCTTATTCTGCGGGGAAAAACATGGCGCGGCACGCCATGTCGGTATCGGCACCTGCGCCGCTGCAAGCGGATGCGCCGACGACGCCTGTGCCGGATCTCAATGCGCGGCGACCACGCGCACCATTTCGAGGCACTTGTTCGAATAACCCCATTCGTTGTCGTACCACGCGACGAGCTTCACGAATGTCGGGTCGAGCGCGATGCCGGCTTCCGCGTCGAAGATGGAAGTGCGCGCATCGCCGCGGAAATCGGTGGCTACGACCTTGTCTTCCGTATACCCGAGGATGCCTTTCAGCGCGCCTTCGCTCTGCGACTTCATCTCCGCGCAGATCTCGGCGTAGCTCGCTCCGTTCTCGAGCTCGACGGTCAGGTCGACCACCGAGACGTCCGAGGTCGGCACGCGGAAGCTCATGCCGGTCAGCTTTTTGTTGAGCTCGGGAATGACGACACCCACGGCTTTCGCCGCACCGGTGCTGGACGGAATGATGTTCTCGAGGATGCCGCGGCCGCCGCGCCAGTCCTTGTTGGACGGGCCGTCGACCGTCTTCTGCGTCGCGGTGGCGGCGTGCACGGTCGTCATCAGGCCACGCTTGATGCCCCACCTGTCATTGAGCACCTTCGCGATCGGCGCGAGGCAATTGGTCGTGCAGGATGCGTTGGAGACGATTTTCTCGCCGGCGTACTTCAGATGGTTCACGCCGTAGACGAACATCGGCGTGTCGTCCTTGGACGGCGCCGACAGGATCACCTTCTTCGCACCCGCCTGCAGATGCTTCTCGGCGCTCGCCTTGTCGAGGAACAGGCCCGTCGATTCGATGACCACGTCCGCGCCGACCTCATCCCACTTCAGGTTGGCGGGATCCCGCTCCTGCGTCAGGCGGATGCGCTGGCCATTGACCACGAGCTGCCCGTCCTCGATCGACACGTCGGCATCGAAGCGCCCATGCACCGAGTCATAGCGCAGCATGTAGGCGAGGTAGTCGGGCTCGAGCAGGTCGTTGATGCCGACGATGCGGATGTCGCCACCGAAATTCTGGACGGCCGAGCGCAGCACGTTGCGGCCGATGCGGCCGAAGCCGTTGATGCCTACCTTGATCGTCATGAAAGCTCCTGCAGGGGTGTCCGGCGTCGCCGGATGACAGGCGCGCATTCTAGCAGCGGGTCACGCTTTCACAGTCTGACGCCGGCCGCTGAAAAGCCTTTGCGCGGGCACCCTGCCAGGCGTGCGCGCGACGCCGGAAAGGCCGTCCGCCAAGGGCCTTGGCGTACCATGGCGCGCATGAAACGCCACCTGCTTTCGATCATTGCCCTTCCGCTGCTTCTGGCCATGTCCCCGGCCGCATCGGCATGGGGCGTGGGCGGCCACCGCCTGGTGGGACGGCTCGCGGAGGGCGAGCTGACGCCCACCGCCAGGCGCGCGGTGCAGACCCTGCTCCGTGGCGAGCCCGATCCCACGCTCGCAGGCGTGAGTAGCTGGGCCGACGATGTGCGCGCGAACGATCCGGTGCTCGGCAAGCGCAGCGCGCCGTGGCACTACGTCAACATCCACTCTCCAGCATGCACGTTCGATGCGGCACGGGATTGTGCGGGAGGCGATTGCGTTGTCGGCGCCATACAGGCACAGGCGGCGATCCTGGCGGATCGTTCGCAGAGCCTCCAGGCGCGTCGCGAGGCGCTGAAATTCGTCGTCCATTTCGTCGGCGACGTGCACCAGCCCCTGCATGCCGGCCATCGCGACGACATGGGCGGCAATACCGTGCAGATCCGCATGCCAACGCCGGACGGCGCCGAAGTCGGCAGCAACCTGCACGTGCTCTGGGACAGTGGGCTGATCAAGCTCACGCGGCTCGACGAATCCGCCTACGTCGCACGGCTGCGGGCCCTGCCGCTCGCGGTAGCACTGCCCCGGCAGGCACTTCCGGTGGAGGCGGGACCGTGGGCTGCCGCGTCCTGTGCCGTCACCATGCGTGCCGGCTTCTATCCGTCGGGGCCGCGCCTTGCGCCGGGCTACGCACGCGAATGGACGCCGATCATCGACCAGCAGCTCCGCCGCGCCGGCACGCACCTTGCTTTCGTGTTGAACGCCGCCCTGGGGCGCTGACGCGGCCGCGGCCGCCTGCCTGCCGGGACACGCGCATTCGGTGCGGGCGCGGCGTACTCTTGGGCAGGCGGACGCGATGCGCTCCGCAGCGATTGGGGGCGCGAATGGCGATCGAAGAACGCGAAATCGGGGTCAACGAAGTCGCTATCGGCATGTTCGTCTGCCGCCTCGATCGCCCGTGGACGGAAACACCCTTTCCACTGCAGGGCTTCCTCGTCCGTGATGTGAGTCAACTCGAGGCGCTTGGCGCCTGCTGCAGCCGCGTCTGGATCGATATCGACCGCGGCACGCCGGACCCGCGGCTCACGCTGCAACGGCTCGGCCGCGCCCGGCCGGCGCAGAAGGAACCGCTGAAACCCGGCGAAAGCGTCCTCCACCGCGAGGTCTACGTCGACAGCGCGACGCTCGAGGAAGAAACGCCGGTAGCGCGCCTCGCGCTGGACGAGGCATCAAGGCTCACGGCCCGTATCGTCAATGACGTGCAGGCGGGGCTCGCGCTGACGCCGGAGGAAGTGCGCGGCGCGGCCACGTCCATCGTTGCGAGCGTGCTGCGCAATGCCGATGCGCTGTTCTGGGCCAACGCGCTGCGCGAGCATGATGGCTACGCCTACAGCCATGCGATCAACTGCAGTGCACTGGCGGCCGCCTTCGGGCGGCACCTGGGCATTCCCGCGGACATCCTCGTCAACATCTCGAGTGGTGCCCTGCTTCTCGACATCGGCAAGATGCGCGTTCCCGACGAGGTGATCCACCACCCCGGGCCGCTGAATCCCCTCTCGATGGCGCGCGCGCGCCGGCATGTGGAGCTCGGGCTGCAGATCCTCGAAGAGGCGGGCGAGCGCAATCCGGTCATCATCGAGATCGTGGCCGGGCATCACGAACGGGCCGATGGCAGCGGCTATCCCTTGCGTCGACGCGGTAGCGACATCCCGCTGTATGCGCGGATGACCGCCATCATCGACAGCTTCGACGCGATGACCAGCGATCGTCCCTATGCACGTGCGCTGCCCCGCTACGATGCCTTGCAACACCTCTATGAAGCGCGCGATTCCCTGTATCACGGGGAACTCGTCGAGCAGTTCATCAGCTGCCTGGGCGTCTACCCGACCGGCTCTCTCGTGGAGCTCAATACCGGCGAAGTCGCCGCCGTGATGGCGCAGAACCCGAGCCGCCGGCTGCGGCCGCGCATCATGCTGCTGACCGATCCTGACAAACAGCTGACGCCCGGGTTCCGCCCTCTGGACCTGATGGACATGCCGATGGCGGGCGATGTGCGCATCGCGATACGGCGGCCGCTGGCCGCTGGCGAGTTCGGCATCGACCTCGCCGAGTTGTACCTGTGAGCCGCGGCGCGCTTTCCGCGCGCCTGCGCGAGCTTATCGAACGCGAGGAGGTTGGCCTGCTCGCCGTCATGCTGGTCCGCCTGCAACGGTTGCAGGAGTTCCGGCTGGTGCATGGTTATGCGGCGAGCGATGCCGTGGGTCAGGCCGCGCTCGAGCGCATCGCCGGGCTGCTGCGCCCCGTCGACGAACTGATGCAGGTCGCCGAGAACGAATTCATCGCGC
Organism: Lysobacter sp.; assembly: GCA_004322525.1. Classification (GTDB taxonomy): domain Bacteria; phylum Pseudomonadota; class Gammaproteobacteria; order Xanthomonadales; family Xanthomonadaceae; genus Cognatilysobacter. The sequence continues at coordinate 3,815 of SCUY01000035.1, forward strand.
TGCTTCCGAATCTTCGCGATCCCCACCATGCAACGCTCGCGGGCAGCCGCGTGGTCCGCGCCTTCGAAGAGCCTCTGGTGGTGGCCGGCCATAGCGTGCTGGCCCCGGTCGCGGTGGGGATCAGCCTGACGCCAGGACATGGCGACGACGCCGACGCTCTGCTGCGCCGGGCCGAGCTCGCGCTGCGGGATGCGAAGAAATCGAGCCTGCGCTGCGCGGTGTTCGCGCCGGGTACCGAGCGGCTCGCGGTGCCCTACGAATGGCTGCATGAAGCGCTGCGCACCAACCAGCTGGAGGCGCACTTCGAGCCGATCCTCGACCTGCGCACCGGCCGCATCGCCGGCTATGAATCGCTCGCGCGCTGGGACGAGCCGGGTATCGGGCCAGTACGCCCCGATGTGTTCATCCGCCTTGCCGAGGACACCGGCCTGATCGCCGAACTGACGCGCTGGAGTCTCAATGCCACGCTGCGTCATGCCGCGCAGGCCGACCCGGCGCACGGCATGGAATTCTCCATCAACATCTCGCCGCGCGTTTTCGGCCAGCGCGACATCGTCTCGCAGGTCACCGGGGCCCTCAGCGTCTGGAATGTCTCACCGGATGTGGTGACCCTGGAAGTGACCGAGAGCGCATTGATGGAAGACCCCGCCACCAGCCTCGCGCTGCTCCACCGCCTGCGTGAGGTGGGCCTTGGCATCGCGATCGATGATTTCGGCGCGGGCTATTCGTCGCTCGCCTATCTCAAGCAATTCCCTGCGACGCAGCTGAAGATCGACCGCAGTTTCATCTACGACATGCGGCAGGACACCCGCTCGGCGCGGGTGGTGCGCGCGATCATCGACCTGGGGCATCAGCTCGACCTCAACGTGGTCGCCGAGGGTGTGGAGGATATGGAGACGCTGGATCTTCTGCGCGCGCTCGGCTGCGATCGCGCGCAGGGCTATCACGTCGGCCGGTCCCAGCCGGCCGAACAGGTGGTCGAACCCCTGCGCCTGCCGGACTGAGACGCTTTACTGCAACGAGCGCGCGACCTCGACCACGCGCTCGACGGTGAACCCGAAATGCGGGAACAGCTTCTCCGCCGGCGCGCTCGCGCCGAAACCGGTCATGCCGATCACCGCGCCGTCGAGGCCGACGTACCTGAACCAGAAGTCCGCCGTGGCCGCCTCGATCGCCACGCGCCGCCGCACGGCATTCGGCAGCACCGATTCACGGTACTCGGCCGGCTGGCGGTCAAAGACATCGGTCGACGGCATCGACACCACGCGCACTGCGACACCCTCGGCAGCCAGCACATCCGCCGCCTGCATCGCCAGGCCGATTTCCGAGCCCGTCGCGATGAGGATCAGTTCCGGCGCGCGTTCGCAGTCACGCAGCACGTAGCCGCCACGCGCGATGTGGGCGACCTGCTGCGCATCGCGCGGCTGGTGCGGCAGGTTCTGGCGCGAGAACACCAGGCAGCTCGGGCCGTCGTCGCGCGTGATCGCGTGCTTCCACGCCACCGCCGATTCCACCGCATCGCACGGCCGCCAGACATCGTTGTGCGGGATGTAGCGCAGGCTCGCCAGATGCTCGACCGGCTGATGCGTCGGGCCGTCCTCGCCGAGGCCGATGGAGTCGTGCGTGTAGACGTGGATCACGTGCGCGCCCATCAACGCGCTCATGCGCACGGCATTGCGTGCGTAGTCGCTGAAGACGAGAAAGGTGGCGTCATACGGAATGAAGCCGCTGTGCAGCTCCAGGCCGTTGCAGATCGCGCCCATCGCGAATTCGCGCACGCCGAAGTAGATGTAGTTCGCATCCGGATCGTTCGTGGCGACAGACTTGCTGCCTTTCCAGAGCGTGAGGTTGGAATGCGCGAGATCGGCGCTTCCGCCGACCAGTTCGGGCAGCAGCGGCGCGAACGCTTCGATCGCCATCTGCGAGGCCTTGCGCGAGGCGACGACAGGGCCTTCGTGTTGCAGCTTCGCGATGTAGGCATCGGCCGCCTCGATGAAACCATCGGGCAGCTGGCCGTGGATGCGGCGCGCGAATTCGTCGGCTTCCTGCGGGTATCGGGCGGCGTAGGCCTGGAAGCGGCGATCCCACTCGGCTTCACGCAGAGCACCGGTGTCGTTGGCATGCCATGCCTGCGCGATCGGCGCGGGGATTTCGAAATCCCCGCCCGTCCAGCCGAGCGCGGCGCGCGTGGCGATGATCTCGTCCTTCCCCAGCGGCGCGCCGTGGCTGGATTCCTTGCCAGCCTTCGCCGGCGAGCCGAAGCCGATCGTGGTGCGGCAGCAGACCAGCGTCGGGCGGTCGGTACAGGCGATGGCCTGCTCGATCGCGGCCTTGATCGCATCGGCATCGTGCCCGTCGACGCCGCGCACCACGTTCCAGCCGTAGGCCTCGAAGCGCGCCGGCGTGTCGTCAGTGAACCAGCCGTCGGTATTGCCGTCGATCGAGATGTGGTTGTCGTCCCAGAACGCGACCAGCTTGTGCAGGCCCCACGTGCCGGCGAGCGATGCGGCCTCGTGCGAGATGCCTTCCATCAGGCAGCCGTCGCCCATGAAGACCCAGGTGCGGTGGTCGACGATCGCGTGGCCGTCGCGATTGAAGCGTTGCGCGAGCAGCTTCTCGGCGAGTGCGAGGCCGACGGCATTCGCGAAGCCCTGCCCGAGCGGGCCGGTGGTGGTCTCGACGCCCGGCGTCATGAAGTTTTCCGGGTGGCCGGGCGTCTTCGATTCAAGCTGGCGGAAGTTCTTCAGGTCGTCGATCGACAGGTCGTAACCCGACAGGTGCAGCAGCGCGTACTGCAGCATCGAGCCGTGGCCGTTCGACAGGATGAAACGATCGCGGTTGAACCAGCCGGGGTTGCCCGGGTTGTGGGCCAGAAAGTCGTTCCAGAGCACTTCCGCGATATCCGCCATGCCCATCGGCATGCCCGGATGACCCGAGTTGGCCGCCTGGACGGCGTCCATGGCGAGGATGCGGATGGCGTTGGCGAGTTCGCGGCGGGTCGGGGTGGTCATGGCGTCATCAGCTTCAGTGAGGGTCCGGCACCGGCGAATGCCGCTGCGGCGAGACCTCATTGTCCCATGGCAGGCGACGAGGCCGGCCCTTCCCGGCGAGCCGGTGGCTATTGCGACGCCGCCTGGTTGGACGGCGTCGCGGGCCAGCTACTTCGCCGCCTCGATCACCGCGCACATGCCCTGCATCTGTGCTTCGGCCGAAGTGGCATACCCGGGCGGCGTGGTCTTGCTCACTGACACCCGCGTCATGCCCTTGACCTGCTCGACGGTGATGTTCCAGGGCACCGTCATCTGTCCCTTGGCGTCGTTGCTTACCTGCTCGGCGCTGATCACGCCGATGTCCTTGTCGGCCGACGCGATCCGCAGCCCGCTCTTCGCCGCCACCAGGTAGACCTTCTTGAATGCCGCGGCTTGGGTCGAGCCCGCCACGTCACCCCACGTGCTGAACGTGCGCCCCGTAAGGAAGCCGCCCTGCTGCTTGTAGTTGGCTTCGCACTGCGGTTTTTCGGCGTACGCGCGGCCCGCGATCCCCATCGACACGGCGAGTACTGCGCCCATCAGCATCTTCATTTCCGGCTCTCCCTGCCGCGCACGGCTCCCGTCGTGGTCGCCTCCCTGCGCGCGTAGGCAGTATGCCCGGCCCGGTGCCCGGGAGCTGTAGGGGAACTGCGCTCCGTCAGTGCCCCATGCCGCCCGATTGCGGCAGGTTCTCCGGCAGTTCCCCCTCGCCGCTGCGGTGCGAGACCACGACCGCGGTGGCCAGATCGCCCGTGACGTTGAGCGAAGTGCGGCACATGTCGAGGAAGGTGTTGACGCCGAGGATGATGCCGATGCCCTGCGGCGGCAGGCCGATGATCCCGCAGATCATCGCGATCACCGGCAGCGAGCCCGACGGAATGCCGGCGGTACCGATGCCGCCGAGGATGCACAGCACCAGTACCAGCAGCTGCTTCACGAAGGTGAGCTCAAGCCCGTAGACCTGCGCGAGGAACAGCACGGTGATGCCCTCGAACAGCGCCGTGCCGTGATGGTTCGCCGACGCACCGACCGTCAGCACGAAGCGCGAGACCTTGCGCGGCAGGCGCAGGTTTTCTTCAGCGACGCGCAGCGTGACCGGCAGCGTCGCAGTGGACGAGGCGGTCGCGAACGCGGTGAGCGTGGCCTCCTGGCTGCCGCGGAAGAACGCGATCGGCGACATGCCGCCCATGAAACGCACCCACAGCGGCAGCACCACGAAGCCGTGGATCATCAGCGCGATCAGCACGGTGGCAACGAACCAGCTCAGCCCGACGATCACGCTCCAGCCCAGCTGCGCGCAGAGAATGAACATGAAAGAGAACACCGCATACGGCGCCAGTTTGATGAACATGCCGATGAGGTGCATGCAGATCTCGAACAGGCCGTGCAGCGCGTTCTTGAACGCCTCGGTGCCGGGCGTCGGCCGCATCACCAGGCCGATGCCGATCATCAGCGCGAAGAAGACGATGCCGAGCTTCTGCTTGTCATCGCCCATCGCGCCGACGATGTTGTGCGGCACGATGTTGACCACGAGGTCCATCAGGTTGAGCTCGTTGCCCTTGGTGACGATCTCGCCCGCCTTGGCGAGGTTGCTCGCCATCGCCTGCTGGATCAGTCCGGGCGGCAGGTGCAGGCCCGGCTGCATGATGTTCACCATCACCAGCCCGATCGCGACGGCGGCGGCGGTCATTCCCGCCGTGTATATCAGCGTGCGCCAGCCCAGACGCCCGAGACTCGCGATATCGCCGAGTTCAGCGACGCCAAGCACCAGCGCCGAGAACATCAGCGGCACCACCAGCATGAACAGCAGGTTGAGGAAGATCTGCCCGAACGGTTTGGCGACGTAGGCGATCACCGTCTGCACCCAGGCGGCGTCGGCGGCATAGAAATGCACGACGAGACCGACGATGGTACCGAGCACGAAGCCCAGCAGCACCTTGATGTGCAGCGGGAGCGCAGTCCTGCGGTTCGCGGGTGCGATAACGTCGTGCATGCGGTTCTCCCCGGTGGCCGGCGAGCTTAGCAAAGCACCCGCCCGCCCACGCCGGGCCTCCACTCACTCGCGCGTGGGCCGATCCACCGGGTACAGCGGCGCCAGTTTCAATGCAGGCGGGGAGGACTCGTCACGCCAGCGCACGCCGGCCGCGAATGCCGCACGCAGTGCATCAATGGCGGCAGCGGTGTCACCACCAGCCCAACGCGCGCGGACAAGCAATAGTGCCGCATCGCGCTGGGCCGGGTCGGCCAATGCCTCCATCCAGCGATCACCACGCATCGGTGACTGCGCACGCAGCGCGTGCTCGATGTCGCCCAGGTCGCCCGCCTGCAGGGCGGACGGCAGTGACGGGAGCACCGGCGGCAGCGGACCTGACGGTGTCGGGGCGGTAGTGCTGGACGCGGGGCCTGGGCCGCGCTCCGGCATAGCCTCCGCGGTGTCCGTGCCGACGGCATGGCGTCGACGCACGCCCATGACGATGAGGGCCAGCGCGACCAGCAGCAGCGCGGCCGCGCCCCACCAGCGAAGTGCTCCCCCGGCCTGGGAGGCGGACGCCGGCAACCCGGTGGTCGGGTCCGCCCGCGGCTCGATCGCGGCGGGCTCTCCCGGTGCCACCTGCACCACCAGCGTCGGCAGCGACGCGGTACGCGCCCGGGCTGCCTGCACGTCCCACCAGGCCAGCCGCGGGCCCTCGATGCGCAGTTCGCCTGCCTGCGAAGGCACGATCGAGAAGCGTCGTGTCAACCGAATGCGCGGGCGGCCATCGACGACGGATTCGTCAACCTGCGCGCGCTCGGGGAAGCTCTGCATGCCAGGCACTTGCGGCAGCGTGATCGGTGGCATCTGCGATGCGGTGGCGCCGTCGGCCACCAGTTCCACGACGATGCTGCCGGACGCGCCTGCGCGCAGTGCCCGTGGCGTTTCGAGATACCGCATCGACAGCGACCGCAACGGCAGCCACGGCTGCGGCGCATCGGCCGGGATTGGCCGCACGCGCAGGATCCGCGGCGCGGCGCGCGCCTGCAGGTCGACCTGGCCATCCCCGAACAGGCGGTCGAAGACGTTGCCGATACCGCGTCCGCGGAACGTGGCGGGGGGCACGATCAGTTCGCCGCTGCGCTCGGGCACCAGCAGGAAGTGGCGCTCGACGACCGAATAGTCGCGCCCGCCGACGCGTCGCCGGTACTGCGCGTCATTGCCGACGCGTTGCAGGCTGGCGCCGTCGGGCTCGGCCTGGTCGAGTTCACCGGAGACCGCCTGCACCGCGGTGAACAGCCGCACGACCCAGCCCACCGACTGCTGCACATACGGGTCCTGGTCGTCGGCTTCGCTCTGGATGAAGACATCGCGTCCCGCGATACCGGCGGGTGCCGTGGCATCCGCCATGCCGGTGACCAGCAGCGTCAACGCCGGCGTGGCCTGCGCACCGACACGCAGCGGCGGGATACGGAGCAAGCCGGCGCGCCGGGGACGCAATGCGACGCTGTACTGGCTGCTCGCGCGCATGCTCCCGTTGGCCCATTCCAACTGTTGCCTGCTCGACTGGACACCCAGGTCGAAGTCGCGCAGCAGCGGCGCGTAATCGGGCGTGGCATTCACTGACGATTCGACCGTGAGCATGGCCGTCTCGCCCAGCGCGATGCGGTCGCGATCGGTCCATGCACGCGCTGTCGACGCCTGCGCCTGCGCGCTGCCAACGACGCAGAACCCGGCGGCGCAGAGCATCACGACCGAAGCGACCAGACGCAGGCTTCGGATCATTCGACGCCCTCCCGCTGGCGACGTTCGTATTCGAGCCGGAATTTCTCCCTCAGCAGGCTGCCAGGCTGGTCCGGCACGCGTTGCAGGGCGGCGTCGTTCGCGAGTTTCCGCTCGCGTTGCGCAGCGGAAATCGGGCGTTTATCGGAGGTGGAGGAGCGTTGCTGGCCCGCACTGGCCGACTGCAGGGCGCGCTGCATCCGTTCCCGCTGCGCGGCGTCGGCACGTGCCTGCGCGGCGGCATCCGCAGGCCGGGGTTTCGCGGCTGCCCCGGGCGTGCTGCCCTTCGGATTCGG
>SCUY01000242.1 GCA_004322525.1 Lysobacter sp.
GCACGCGGGCACCGGGGATCAGCACGGTAGCGCGCGGCTCCCTGAGGCTCGTGTCGAGTTCCGGCGTCCACTTCTCCGCCGGAAGCTGCAGCTTCTCGCGCAGCAGGCGGCAGAGGTTGGCGAACATCCAGCTGATGCCCGGGTCGTTGAACTGGCTGGCGATGGTCGGGTAGACGGGCACATCCTCGTCGGCGGTCTGGAACGCCACGCGGTTGCGCTTCCACTGCTTGCGCACGTCGCGCAGGGCATCCTCGGCGCCGCGCTTGTCGAACTTGTTGAGCACCACGAGGTCGGCGAAGTCGAGCATGTCGATCTTCTCGAGCTGGCTCGGTGCGCCGAAGTCGCTGGTCATCACGTACATCGGGAAATCGACGAGGTCGACGATCTCCGAGTCGGACTGGCCGATGCCGGCGGTCTCGACGATGACGAGGTCGTAGCCGGTGCCCTTGAGGAAGCCGATGCAGTCGCGCAGCACGGCGTTGGTCGCCGCGTGCTGGCGGCGCGTCGCCATCGAGCGCATGAACACGCGTTGCGAGCGCAGCGAATTCATGCGGATGCGGTCGCCCAGCAGCGCGCCACCGGTGCGGCGGCGGGTGGGGTCGACCGAGATCACCGCGATACGCATCTGCGGGAAGTGCGCGAGGAAGCGGTTGAGCAGTTCGTCGGTGACGGAGGACTTCCCTGCGCCGCCGGTGCCGGTGATGCCGATAACGGGAGTCTTGCTGCCCGCAAGCTGCCACTGCTTGCGAAGGTGCGCGAGCTGCGCTTCGTCGAGACTGCCTTCCTCGATCGACGAAAGCATGCGCCCCAATGCGATCTCGTCATCGATCGATGGCTGTGTCGATGCGGGCGCGATGTCGATACGCGCCTGCCCGGCGCGGCGGACCACGTCCTCGATCATCGCGACCAGGCCCATGTGCATGCCGTCGTTCGGGTGGTAGATACGCTCCACGCCGTAGGCCTGCAGCTCCTTGATTTCCTCGGGCGTGATCGTGCCGCCGCCGCCGCCGAACACCTTGATGTGCCCCGCGCCCCGCTCGCGCAGCATGTCGACCATGTACTTGAAGTACTCGACGTGTCCGCCCTGGTAGCTCGACAGCGCGATGCCGTCGGCGTCCTCCTGCAGCGCGGCGCGCACCACGTCCTCCACCGAGCGGTTGTGGCCGAGGTGCACGACTTCGACGCCCTGCGCCTGGATCAGGCGACGCATGATGTTGATCGCCGCGTCATGTCCGTCGAACAGGCTGGCAGCGGTGACGAAGCGCAGCGGCGTGGCGTTTTCCGCGGCGCTGTCAGTGGTTTCGGGCAGGCGGTCGGCAGGCGAACTCATGGCGCGCATCTACATATAAGGTTTGGCCGGATTGTAGCGCGAGGTCCGTAGGCGCCCGCTCTTGCGGGAGGGTCGGTTAGGCTTTGCTCCATGACGAACTCCACTGACATTGACGCCCTGCGTGCGGCCGCCGGGGCCGGCGGGGCCGACGACGCCTTCCACCTGGCCACCGCGCTGGTGGCGGAACTGCGCATGGAGGAAGCGTTCGACGCGCATTCGCTTGCCGCTGCGGCCGGGCATGTGGGCGCGCTGATCGAGCAGGGGCGGATGCTGATGTACGGCATCGGCACGCAGGCCGACATCCAGCGCGCGGTCGCATCCTTCGAGCAGGCGGAGGCATCGGGTCAGGCGATCGCCGGCTATTTCCTCGCGATCATCGGGCTGGGCGATACCGCCCTGCCCCGCGACGAGAAGATCGGCGCGCGCCTGCTGGCCGCGGTGCAGGCGGGACATCCGCCCGCCCTGCGCGCGGCGGCGATCCATTTCGGCCGCAAGCCCAACCTGCAGGATCAGGCGCTGGCGATCCAGTTGCTTGACCATGCGGCCGGCCGGGGCGATGCGATCGCCGCGCACCTGCTCTCCGAACGACTGCGTCGCGGTGAAGGCTGCACCGCGCAGCCCGAGGCCGCTGCACAGCTGAAGGCGAAGTTGCGCGAGGGAGGTTTCGATGACCTGCCCGAGATCATCGCGGTGCCGGCTGCGCCAAAGCGCCCGTCGCCGCCCGCCACGCTCGCGCTGGACGAAGTACTGAGCCCGCCGGATGCGGTGATGCTGTCGGAATCGCCGCGCGTCGTGCAGATCGACGGGCTGCTGTCGGTTGACGAATGCCGCCTTCTGGTGGCGAGCGCGCAGCCGATGCTCAAGGCATCGCAGGTGCTGGACCCGGATTCGGGCGACGCGGCGCGCATGGGCCTGCGCACCAGCAGCGATGCGTCGTTCGACCCGCTGCTCGAGGATTTTTCTCTGCGTCTGGTCCAGCTGCGCCTGGCGGCGGCCGCGGGCATGCCGCTCGTCAACGCGGAACAGTTGATCGTGCTGCGCTACCGGCCCGGCGAGGAATACCGCCCGCACCGCGACTATCTCGGCCCGCAGGCGATCGAGGCAGACCGTCCGCAGGCCGGCAACCGTCGCCGCACCATCTGCACCTACCTCAACATCCCGGAAGCTGGCGGCGCGACCGACTTCCCCACCGCCGGCGTCCACCTGACGCCCAAGGCCGGACGCGCCGTCGTGTTCGACAACCTCGATGCCCAGGGCAGGCCGGATCCTGCCTCGCTGCACGCCGGCCTGCCGGTCGAGCGCGGCGAGAAATGGCTCGCGACGCTTTGGATCCGCGAACGGGCCTACCGGGCGTACTGACCCACCTGACCCGCGCTTTGGCACAGCTGGTGGCGCAATCGCCTACCGCAACGAGCCGCCGGACCAACCGCCTGCGCGAGGTGCCCTGGGCGGCGGCGGCGGTAACACACCGATGCCAACGGCGCGTCGAGGCGCGTCGAGGCCCGCGTCGCCCGAATCGACTAAAATCCCGCTCCTGCAGCGGCCCGGCCTGGGTTCTGCACGGCACTATTCCATTCGATTCAACGACTTAACCAGACCAGTCGGCCGGAGGCGCTTCGCTGCTTCGTCGGTGCCGGCGCGGAGCCCCGCTGATGATCTTTGAAACACTCGACACCACCGGCCACGAGCAGGTCGTCTTCTGCCACAACAAGGATGCGGGCCTGAAGGCCATCATCGCGATCCACAACACCGTGCTGGGCCCGGCTCTCGGCGGCCTGCGCATGTGGCCTTACGAGAACGAGGCCGCCGCGCTCAACGACGTGCTGCGGCTGTCGCGCGGCATGACGTACAAGAACGCGGTCGCTGGCCTGAACATCGGTGGTGGCAAGGCCGTGATCATCGGTGATCCGTCATCCGACAAATCCGAGGCCCTGTTCCGCGCCTTCGGCAAGTTCGTCGATTCGCTGGGCGGGCGTTACATCACCGCCGAGGACGTCGGCATCGACGTCAACGACATGGAATACGTCTACCGCGAAACCGAATACGTGACCGGCGTGCACCAGGTGCATGGCGGCTCGGGCGACCCGTCGCCGTTCACCGCTTACGGCACCCTGCAGGGCCTGATGGCCACGCTCAACCGCAAGTACGGCAACGAGGAGGTTGGCAACTATTCCTATGCCGTGCAGGGGCTGGGCCATGTCGGCATGGAGTTCGTGAAGCTGCTGCGCGAGCGCGGCGCCCGCGTGATCGTCACCGACATCAACAAGAACCACATCACCCGCGCGGTCGATGAATTCGGTGCCGAGGCGGTGAGCCCGGAGGCGATCTACGACGTCGACTGCGATGTCTACTCGCCCTGCGCGCTGGGCGGCACGGTCAACGAACAGACGCTGCCGCGCCTGAAGGCCAAGATCATCTGCGGCGCGGCCAACAACCAGCTCGCCAACAACGCGATCGGCGACGAAGTACAGAAGCGCGGCATCCTCTACGCGCCGGACTACGCGGTGAACGCGGGCGGCGTCATGAACGTGTCGCTGGAGATCGACGGCTACAACCGCGAGCGTGCCATGCGCATGATGCGCACGATCTACCACAACCTTTCGCGCATCTACGAGATCTCCGACCGCGACGCGATCCCGACCTACCTGGCCGCCGACCGCCTCGCCGAGGAGCGCATAGCGGCGATCGGCAAGCTGAAGCTGCCGATGGGCCGTACCCAGCCGCGTTTCCACGGGCGT
>SCUY01000036.1 GCA_004322525.1 Lysobacter sp.
CTGTTGAGCCTCGACAGCATGGCGTGGCCAGGCATCGCTTCATCATCAATCGCCACCGCTTCGCCATGCTCGAAACGAAGCGTGATCCGCAACGTTTCCGCAGGCCATTCGCTGCGCGGCGCACACCAGCCCCGGGCGCCATCGCCCGGCACTTCCCAACGGTCGATCTCGCCGCCGGACATTGTCACGCCGAGCAGGTTCTCGTTGATCGTGTAGTGCTTCTGCCTTTCGTTGACGGCAAATCCGCGCTCCTCCAGGTAGGCCTGCTCGTAGGCGCGGGTCTGCGTGTGCTGCTTCTGTATTTCCCTGATCGGCGCGACGATCCTGTACGTGCCGCTGGCCTTGACCGCGAGGTCGAAACGTACCTGGTCGTTACCCATGCCGGTACAGCCGTGCGCGATGGCATTGGTGCACAGTTCGCGGCAGCGCTGCAGGGCCGCATCGACGATCAGGTAACGGTCGGAGACCAGCAGCGGGTACTGACCCTGGTAGGCCTCGCCCGCCTGCACGAAGGGCCGGACGAAGCCGGACCAGATCGCCGGCCCTCCATCGATGGTGACGTGGCTGGCCACTCCGAGTTCAGCGGCGCGCTGCTCGATCGCGGCGCGCTCAGTGGCATCCACACCGCCCGTGTCGGCGAATACGGTATGCACGTTCCAGCCGCGCTCCTTGAGGTAGGGCACGCAAAAGCTGGTGTCGAGCCCGCCGGAGAAGGCGAGCACGATGTCGGAGGACGCCTGATCGGTTCCAGGTGACGGGTGATTCAGGGAGACGGCATGCATCGACATTGAAAGCCCTGGTAGTGGAGAAGAAATCAGCAGTAGTGGATGCCCTTGGCGAACCGCCACTCATCCACCGCGGGTCACGGGCCGACCAGCCTCGCCATCACCGCCTTCTGCACATGCAGGCGGTTCTCCGCTTCCTCGATCGCGATGCAGGCTGGCGAGTCCATCACGCCGTCGGTGGCCTTCACATTCCTGCGCAGCGGCAGGCAATGGCTGAACACGCCATTGTTCGTCAACGCCATCTTGCGTTCGTCGACAATGAAATGTTTGTACCGGTCGCGGATCGGTTTCTCCTCCGCCCAGTTGCCGAAATACGGCAGCGCGCCCCAGCTCTTGGCATACACCACATCCGCGCCCGCGTAGGCCGATTCGATGTCGTGGCTCACGCGTAGGGAGCCACCGCTCTCGACCACATTCTTTTCGGCCCAGCCCATGTAGCGCTCGTCCAGCACGTAGTCAGGTGTCGGGCACAGCAGGGTCACGTCCATGCCCAGTCTCGTGGCGATGGTGAGCGCGGAATTCGCCACCGCGGTATTGAGCGGCTTCGGGTGATAGGTCCACGTCAGTACATATTTCTTCCCGCGCAGATCGGTCACCCCGAAGTGCTCCTGCAAGGCCAGGGCGTGCGCGAGTTCCTGGCAGGGATGGGTGATCGTCTCCATGTTGATCACCGGAACGGTCGAGTATTTCGCGAAGGCCTGCAGCACGCGATCTTCACGATCGATCGACCAGTCGATGAACTTCGGGAACGCACGCACGCCAATGAGGTCGACGTAGCGCGCCAATACACGGGCGACCTCCGCGACGTGTTCTTCAGCTTCGCCCTCCATGACGGTACCGAGGTCGAATTCGATCGGCCATGCGTCCTTTCCCGGCTGCAGTACGACCGCATGCCCTCCCAGCTGGAACGCCCCGAGCTCGAAGCTGGTGCGGGTGCGCATGGAGGGATTGAAGAACACCAGCGCTATGGACCGGCCGCGCAGCGCATCGCCCGCGGGCTCCCGCTTGAAGGCCGCGGCCTGCGCCAGCAGTGCGTCGAGCCCGGCTCGCGGCCAGTCCTGGGTATTGAGGAAATGTTCCATGAAGACTCCGGAGGAAGGGATGGCCGGGTCCAGAAATGACAAAACCCGGCGCGGTGGCCGGGTTCGGTGTGATCACCTCGCGACGGCCTGCGCCGTCGCCCCAGCCTATGGACGGGAGCGTCGGCGCGCGCGCGAGGTCATGCCCGCCGCCATCCAGGCGGAGGTGAGAATGTCGGCATCGGCATAGGCGCGGTTCATCGGTGCGCATGCTCGCACGCGGAAGGCAGGCCCACAAGCGTGTCACGGGACAGGCATCACGGAGATGCGGATGCGCAACAGGCTTCCGGGATCCTCAGCGAGGCGCGAACGGTATTTGGACCCCCGATAGGTGTAGTCGACGTCGTAGGCGATGGCGCGGCGGAACTGCTGGTCCACCTGCACCATGCGGCACACACCCGTCTTCGGCGGGTCATTCTTCAACGCCTTTTTCACCGCGCCGACCACACGGGACAGGCGGGAATCCTGCTCGTCGCCCTCGCAACGCTCCTCCATTCGCGACGCCGTGAGTACCTGGTAGACCGGCGTCACCCGCAGCACGCGCGCATGCTCGTAGCGGACGTTCTCCCGCGGTATCACGGTCGTCGGCTGCGCGTATGCCGCCACAGACGCTGGCAGCAGGACCGCGATCAGGGAGAGCAGGCCGGCGTGGCGCAAGGAGGTCTCCGGAGCAATGGAACCGTGAGTGTATGCGTCCGGGCACCGGAGGCGCTGAACCCGCCCTGTCGCTGCCGGTCCGCGCCGACCGCGCCGGTAGAATGGGAGGGCCACCCCGAGATCCGCCATGAGCCTGCGTCTCCACAACAGTCTGACCCGCCGCGTCGAAGCCTTCGAACCCGCCGATCCTGGCTGCGTGACGATGTATGTCTGCGGCCCGACGGTCTACAACTACGTGCACATCGGCAACGCCCGGCCCTACGTGGTGTTCGGCGTGCTGGCCGAACTCCTGCGGCGGCGCTTCGGCGCGGTGCGCTACGTGCGCAACATCACCGACGTGGACGACAAGATCAATGCGGCGGCGCGCGAGCTGGGCGTTCCCATTTCCACGATCACCGACCGTTACGCCGCCGCTTTCCGTGACGACATGGCAGCGCTGGGAGCCGTCGCGCCCGATGCCGAGCCGGCGGTAACCGCGCACATCCCGCAGATCATCGCGATGATCGAACGGCTGATCGAAACGGGCCATGCCTATGCCGTGGAGGGGCATGTCCTGTTCGCGGTGGGATCCTTTGCGGGTTACGGCAGGCTCTCGCGTCGCGACCCCGACGAGATGCTCGCAGGTGCGCGGGTCGAGGTGGCGCCATACAAGCGCGACCCGGGTGACTTCGTATTGTGGAAACCATCGACCGACGAACTCCCCGGCTGGGAATCGCCGTGGGGGCGCGGCCGTCCTGGCTGGCACATCGAATGCTCGGCGATGGCCGAGGCGCATCTGGGCGAGACGATCGACATCCACGCAGGCGGTGTCGATCTGCAGTTCCCGCACCATGAGAACGAAATCGCGCAGAGCGAATGCGCGCATGGCGGCCAGCCCTTCGCGCGCTTCTGGCTGCACAACGGCATGCTCAACTT
>SCUY01000243.1 GCA_004322525.1 Lysobacter sp.
CGGCGCGCGCGAGCTCCTGCCGGCCCAGCGTCTGCCCCATGATCGTGATCGACTGATTGACCGTACCCAGCAGGCTGCCGGGTGCCGTGCCATTCACTTTGGTGGAAATATCGACCGCGATCACGATGTCCGCACCGAGCTGCCGCGCCGCATCCACCGGCACCGGGCTCACCACGCCGCCGTCGACGTAATGCGCGCGGCCGATTTCGACAGGCTCGAATACCCCCGGAATGCTGCTGGAGGCGCGCACCGCCTGGCCCGTATTGCCGCGGGTGAATACCACGCGCCTGCCCGTCTCGAGTTCCGTCGACACCGCGGCGAACGGCCTGGCCAGCTTTTCGATTGGCCGGTTGCCCACCGAGGCGTTGACGTAGTCCTGCAGTGCCTTGCCCTGTACCAGCCCGCCACCGAACAACCGCACGTCGCGGATGCGGTCCTCGTCGAGCGCCACTGCCTGCTTCTGCAGTGCGAAAGCGTCCAGCCCACTCGCGTACAGCGCGCCGACCACGCTGCCCGCACTGGTGCCGGCGACCACGTCGATGCGGATGCCGTTGGCTTCCAGCATCTTGATCACGCCGATATGCGCGAAACCTTTCGCGGCGCCACCACCGAGGGCGAGCCCGATGCGCACGGGCCTCGGCGTCGGCGCGGCAGCCACGACAGGCGCCGCCGCAGGCGGGGAGCGCACCGCCCCGCTGCAACCGGACAGCAGCACGATGGCGAGCGTCAGGAGAACGCGCGCGCTCATGGGCGAGCGGGCCGGAGACGCAGGCGAATCATCAGAAGCTGTTGTCGCCATCGAGCATGCGGCCGAGGCCTCCCAGCACCGAGCCTTCGCCGACGTTCTTGCCGCCACCCTGCGGCGCAGCGGCCAGCATGCGGCCGGCCATGCGCGAGAACGGCAGCGACTGCAACCAGACCTTGCCCGGCCCGGTCAGCGTGGCGAGAAACACGCCTTCGCCGCCGAACAGCATGCTCTTGATGCCACCCACTGCCCGCACGTCCATCGAGACGGTCGGATGGAAAGCCATCACGCAGCCGGTGTCGACGTCCAGGCGCTCGCCAGGCGCGAGGTCGCGTTCCACCAGCGTGCCGCCAGCATGCACGAACACCCAGCCATCGCCCTCGAGCTTCTGCATGATGAAACCTTCGCCGCCGAACAGGCCGGTGAGGATCTTCTTCTGGAAGAAGATGCCCAGCTGCACGCCGCGCGCGCCGGCGAGGAAGCTGTCCTTCTGGCAGATCAGCCGGCCCCCATGCTCGGACAGCCGGATCGGCAGCACCGTTCCCGGATACGGGGCCGCGAAGGCGACGCGCGCCTTGCCCTGCCCGGTATGGGTGAACACGGTGGTGAACAGGCTCTCGCCGGTGATCACGCGCTTGCCGGCCGACATCAGCTTGCCCATCAGTCCGCCGCCGGTGCCCTGGCCGCTGTGCGAGCCGTCGCCGAACACCGTGTCCATCTGGATGACGGCGTCCTTGTACATCAGCGCCCCGGCTTCGGCGATCGCGCTTTCGCCGGGATCGAGCTCGATCTCCACGAACGGCATGTCGTTGCCGACGATGCGGTAGTCGATCTCGTCATTGCTTCCGCGCCCCGCCGGCGGCGGCATCGGCGGCATGTGGGAAGGCTGCGCGCCGACCACTTCCGAAAATTCGGGCATCGAGCGTACCGGCTGCCAGCCCGACAGGCCCTCGCGCCAGCAGACGTTGTCCGGGTTCTGCCGCGCGAATGCGACCGCGGCCTCGGGATCGAGCGGGCCGATGCGTTCGCTGGTACGGGAATTGACGAAGAACCACTGGCTCACGGAGCACTCCCAGGCGTTGGATGCGGGCAGTGTAGCGAGCGGATTCCGGGCGACATCGGCCGCAGGTCATGGTCGCCGCCATACTGGAACCCTTCAGGAGAGCCGCCATGCACGATGCGTTCGCTGATCGACTGCACGCTCTAGACCGGCCCATGCTGCCGCCGTCCCGGCTCGAGGCCGGCGCGCTCGTCATCCTGGTCGCGCTCGCCCTGCTGGCCTCGTTTGTCATTGCGCGCGACCGGCTGACGTGGCTGCTGGAAGTCGTCTGGGTGCTGCTCGTCCTGCCGTGGCTGCTGCTCGCACGGGTACGCACCACGCGCCTGCTCGCGTGGCTGCTCGCCGCGCACGCGCTCGTGCTGATCGAAGGCGGCGCCTACACCTATGCGCAGGCGCCCGCGGGAGAATGGCTGCGCCACGTGCTGGGGACGCAGCGCAATCCGTGGGACCGCGTCGGGCATCTCATGCAGGGCATCGTGCCGGCGGTTCTCGCCCGCGAGGTGCTGCTGCGCCGCACGCCGCTACGGCCGGGC
>SCUY01000244.1 GCA_004322525.1 Lysobacter sp.
TAGGCGCCGGAGGGATCGATGACACACACCCGAAGCCGAACGTTCCGCCTCCAGCAGGGTCAGATATGCATGCAGCAGAAATCGCTCATGAACGGGTACCGCCCACAGTACCGCGCCGTATCCATCACGCTCCGCCTGCCGCACGCCGGGATTTGGTAATAAGGCAGGCCGTCCCCGAACCCGAGAAGCCCATGCGCCATCGACGCTCCCCCTCCCGTTCCCCTGCACCGGCTTACGCGCAACGCGGCATGAGCCTGATCGAGATCATCATCGTGATCGTGCTGATCGGTGTCGTGCTGACGTTTGTCGGCAGCCGCATCCTCGGCGGCGCGGATCGTGCCAAGGCGAACCTCGCCAAGTCGCAGGTGCAGACCCTGGCCGGCAAGATCGAACAGTTCCAGATGGACACCGGCCGCAATCCGGCCGCCTTGCAGGAACTCGTCACGCAGCCGACCGGGGCGACCGGCTGGCTCGGGCCGTATGCGAAAGGCGCCGAACTGAATGACCCATGGGGCCATCCGCTCCTCTACAAGGCGCCGGGGGAAGACGGGCGCGCGTTCGATCTGGTATCGCTGGGCAAGGACGGTAAACCCGGTGGCACCAGCGTCGATGGCGACATCCGCTACGAATGAACGCACGCGCCAGCGGGCATTGCGGCCGGCGTGCGTTCGCCATGCAGCGCGGCGCGCGCGGCGTTTCGCTGATCGAAATGATCCTGGTGGTGGTGCTGATCGCGATCGCGAGCCTGCTGGCGACGGCGGCGATGAATGGCGGGCTCAAGGGCATGCAGCTGCGGTCGGCCGCGAAGGAGATCGCCGCGCAGTTGCGTTTCACGCGAACGCGGGCGATCGCCAGCGGGCAGACGCAACGCTTCGTCATTGACCCGGCGACCCGGGCGTGGACCGCCGCCGCCGGTCGCCACGGAACGGTGCCCGAGCCGCTCTCGGTGAGCTTCACCGGGGCGCGTCAGGTGCAGCCGCGGCCAGGGCAGGGCGCGATCCTGTTCTTCGCCGATGGAGCATCCACCGGTGGCCGCATTCGCCTGGGCCGTGACACCGCGGCATGGAATGTCGACGTGGCCTGGCTGACCGGCGAGGTACGCCTCGCGCGGGGTGGTGACGCGCCATGACCCGGCAGTCGTCGCAGGCCGGTTACACGCTGCTCGAGGTGGTCATCGCCTTCGGCGTGCTGGCGCTCGCGCTGACCTTGTTGCTGGGCATCCTCACCCATTCCAGCCGTCAGGTGCGTTGGGCTGGCGATGCCGGGCGTGCCGCGCTGCTCGCGCAGTCGGTGCTGGACCAGGTGGACGTTGACGGCGCACTGCGACCGGGCGAGCGGGAGGGCAGCCTCGACGAAGGCCGCTATCACTGGACCCTGCACGTCAGCCGCTGGCGCGACCCGGCGCTGCGACAGATGCTGCCGACGGCCGGCGGACCCCGGCTCTACCGGCTGGACCTGTCGATGCGGTGGGGCGGCGGCCCGCGCGAGCGGCTGGATCTTCATTCGCTGCGGCTGCAGCAGCCGGGCA
>SCUY01000245.1 GCA_004322525.1 Lysobacter sp.
TCCAGATTTCCGGATGGTCGAGTTTCTGGGTCAGGCGGTGTTTTGGCACGCGCCGCGCGCGGAGATAGGCAAAGCCGCCGCCGAGCGCGTGCGCCGGGTCATGGGTGGCTACACGAACGCCAAGGGCGAACCGGTCGCGGGCCTCGGCGGCGGCTTTGCCTATCTCCGCGCGCGGCGCGTGCCAAAACACCGCCTGACCCAGAAACTCGACCATCCGGAAATCTGGAACGCCCTGCAACTCCTGCACGAGCGCCCTGTGAGCCCCTGGAGCGGCGAGGGCTTCGCCGTCGACGATACCGGCGACACCGCCGCATTCGCCTACCTCGCCAATGCCTATCCGGCGAGCCGGGCACGCATGGACGAATGGCTTGCCGCGCGGGGCGAGCGCCCGACTGTCATCTACAGCTGGACGCCCGAGTGCTACCGCACCGCCGGATCGCCGCACGACTGGCGCCCCATCCCGCAGCACCTGCGCGAACGCTTCGGACGCTGACATGCCCATTACACTCAAGGCGTTCCAGGAACAGACGTGCGCGGCCATCGTCGCCCGCTTCGGCAATGTGCGTGATCTCTACCGCAGCCTCGCAAACGCGGCGCCCGAACGCCTCGACGAAGCGCGACGCAACGATGCGGTGCTGGTGCTGCAGGCGCCCACAGGGTCGGGCAAGACGCTGCTCGCGGTCGAGGCGATGCGCCGGGTATCCGCCGCGGAGCCGGTGCTCTGGTTCTGGTTCGCGCCGTTTACCGGGCTGGTTGACCAGTCGCGCCGCGTGGTCGCGCAGCAGGCGCCGGAGTTACCGCTGCTCGACCTGGGCGTTGATCGCCAACTCGATGCGGTGCGTGCCGGCGGCGTCTTCGTCTCGACCTGGGCGGCGCTCGCCGCACGCAATGCGGAAAGCCGCCGCGCGCGCACCACTGGCGATGCTGGCCTCGCCATCGATGCGGTGATCGCGCAGGCACGCAGCGAAGGCATCCGCATCGGCTGCGTCATCGACGAGGCCCACCACACGGCCATGTCGGGCACCCAAGCGCGGATCTTCTTCACCGACGTTCTGAAACCCGACTACGCGCTGTTCATGACGGCAACGCCCAACGATGCCGACATCGCCGCCTTCGGCCGCGCGACGCGCTACACCATGGGCGAACCGGCGGACTGGGCGTCCGTGAGCCGTTTCGATGCCGTGGAGGCGGGCCTGCTCAAGCCGGGCGTGCGCATGGTGCGTTTCATCGCGCGGGACGGCGATACCGCGCAACTGGTCGATTTCGAACACCTGGCCTTGCGCGAATGCGCCGACCTGCATGCACGCATTCGCCGCGAGTTGTCGGCCAACGGCGTACCACTGACGCCGCTGATGCTGGTGCAGGTGCCCAACGGCGGTGAAGCGCTACGCCAAGCGCAGCGGTATCTGGTCGAACAGTTGCCCGAGGAACTGCGCTTCCCGGCGTCGGCCGTTCGCGTCCACACAGCGGACGAACCGGATCCCGATCTGCTCGCTCTGGCGCAGGATCCCACCGTCGAAGTGCTGGTGTTCAAGATGGCGGTGGCCTTGGGCTTCGATGCACCGCGTGCCTTCACTCTCGCGGCTCTTCGCGGAACGCGTGACGTGGATTTCGGCGTGCAGGTGATCGGCCGGATCGTGCGCCGCCACGCGCTGTTGCAGAGCCGACCCGGGCT
This sequence comes from Lysobacter sp., assembly GCA_004322525.1. Taxonomy (GTDB): domain Bacteria; phylum Pseudomonadota; class Gammaproteobacteria; order Xanthomonadales; family Xanthomonadaceae; genus Cognatilysobacter. Next base: position 1,676 of record SCUY01000245.1, read on the forward strand.
GCCTGAGCTTCTGAACCACGGCTATGTGTTCCTCGCCAATTCGGAATCGCAGGAAGGTTTGCTGCAGGCGGGTGCGCAGATCAACCGCATGGTGACGCAGTCGCCGGAGCTGGGTACGCAGACGGTGCTCACCGTGGTGGGCGATCGGGCGGAGGTCCAGATCGCACGCAGCGGCGAGCCGCTGAGCCTCTTGGTCTCCCGCGATGGCGTGACGCAGGCCGCGGCCACGGATGCCGGGCTCGTCGACGTGGACAACACGGCGCTGTTCGCCGTCGCTTCGCCGCTCGTCGAGCTCGCGAACGCCCTGCAGGCATCTCTCGCCCTCCCCGGCGGCCCCGACGAGTCAGTCCGTGGCGCGCGTGTAGCGACCGCGTTTGCACTCGCGCCCCAGGCGCAGTACCGCTACCCGCGCCGCGCCGACGCGCCGGACCGGCTGCGAGGCGAACGTTTGCCTTCGGCGCCGGTTGACTTCGAAGCGGGGCTCGCCGCCCACGTCGATTTTTCTCCCGAAGTGCTCGCGGATCGCTTCCGCAGCCGCGTGCAGGTGCAGCGTCACGAGTCCAACCTTTTCGACGGCCATGAGGTGCGCGATGACGGCGCGCCCGATCTCTGGGCAACACTCGCGCCCGAGGCGGTGGCCGAGCGGGCCGAGCAGATCCGGTTGCGCCTGCGCGACGCGAACGACCGAGAGCTGTTCGAGCGCCTGCTTGCACGCTTCGTCGCAGCCATCGAAGCATCGGGGGCGGAGGTCCCGCGCGAAGAAGAGGAGCGCATGCAGCAGCTCGATCTCGTGCTGGTCCGTCGACCGCATCTGCTGCGCGAGGCGTATGCCCGCATGCGTCAAGGGCACGTCGTCGATGTCGATATTTCCCTTCCATCCGAGCTGACCAGCGACCAGCGCCTGGCGCCTGCTGCTCGTGGCCTGTACGGGGTGTACCCGCCGGGGATGAATACGGATGAGCAGGCTGTTGCCGCGTTGCTCGACGCCAGTCCTCATGTCGCCTGGTGGCATCGCAATCCGGCGATGACGGGAGTCGGGCTGTACCGCTGGGACGAAGGAGACGGCTTCTATCCGGACTTCGTGGTGGGTCTCCGAGAGCGGCCGGGAAGCGGCATCGCGTTGCTCGAGGTAAAGGGAGAGCACCTCTGGGGCAAAGAGAGCGAAGTCGAAAAGTCGCAGGCGGCGCATCCCGAATACGGTGCGATGTTCATGGTCGGGCGCCGCCGCGGCGATCGCGACTATGTCTTTCTGCGGGCACTGCAAGGAAAGCTGCAGAGTGATGGAGCCTTCGCCATCGACCGGATGCGCTTTTCTTGAACTTTCCCGACTACCCCTTCACCCCGCAGCGCCTCGAAGTGCGCCCGGGCATCGCGATGAGCTACCTCGATGAAGGCCCGCGCGACGGCGAGGTTGTGGTGATGGTGCACGGCAATCCGTCGTGGAGTTACTACTGGCGCCACCTCGTGCTCGGCCTGCGCGATCGCTACCGCTGCATCGTCCCCGATCACGTCGGCATGGGCCTGTCGGACAAGCCCGACGACGGCGGCGGCGTGTCGCCACCGCGCGAGCCGTCGGGCGATCCGGCGCATTACGACTACACGCTGCAATCGCGCGTCGACGACCTGACGCGCCTGCTCGCCCACCTCGGCATCACCAGCCCGGTGACGCTCGCGGTGCACGACTGGGGCGGCATGATCGGCTTCGGCTGGGCGCTCTCGCACATGCCACAGGTGCAGCGCCTGGTGATACTCAACACCGCCGCGTTCCCGCTGCCCGCCGCGAAGGCGATGCCGTGGCGGTTGTCGCTCGGGCGCGATTCACGCCTCGGTGCATGGGCGATCCGTCGCTTCAACCTGTTCGCGCGTGGCGCGGCCCGGTTCGGCACCACACGAAAGCTGCCCGCTGACGTGCGGCATGCCTACACGGCGCCCTATGACGGCTGGCGCAATGCGATCAGCACGATCCGCTTCATGCAGGACATTCCGCTGCATGAAGGCGACCGCGCATGGGCATTGCTGGAGCAGGTGGGCGCGCGCCTGCCTGGGTTCGCCGATCGTCCCGCCTTCATCGGCTGGGGCCTGCGCGATTTCGTGTTCGATCGTCACTTCCTCGCCGGCTTCCAGCGCGCGTTACCGCAGGCGGAAGTGCAGGCTTTCGACGATGCCGGCCACTACGTGCTGGAAGACCGCCACGAAGTGCTGGTACCGGCAATCCGGCGCTTCCTCGACACGCATCCGTTGGCCTGAGCGATGGCGGAGGCCTGCAACATTGCCGCCGCACTGCCACGCCTCGCGGCTGCGCAGCCCGATCGCATTGCAATGCGCTGCCCCGGCATGCGCGGGCCCGATGGCCTGGCGGCCTACGACGTCGAACTGACGTACGCGCAACTCGACATGCGCAGCAACGCGATCGCCGCGGGGCTCGCCAAGCGCGGCATCACGCGCGGCACGCGTTGCGTGGTGATGGTCCGCCCGTCGCCCGAGTTTTTCCTGCTGATGTTCGCTTTGTTCAAGGCCGGCGCGGTGCCGGTGCTGGTCGATCCGGGCATCGACCGCCGCGCACTCAAACAGTGCCTCGACGAAGCCGCACCGGAAGCCTTCATCGGCATTCCGCTTGCACACGTGGCGCGCGTATTGCTGGGCTGGTCGAAATCCGCGCACGTGCGCATCACCACCGGGCGCCGTGCGTGGTTCGCCGACGATACGCTCGCGCGCATCGAGCGTGACGGTGCGGAGGCGGGTGCGCAGCTTGTCGATACGCAGCCCGATGACATCGCCGCGATCCTGTTCACCAGCGGCTCGACCGGCGTACCCAAGGGCGTTGTGTACCGGCATCGTCATTTCGTTGCGCAGGTGGCGCTCCTGCGTGAGGCCTTCGACATCCAGCCCGGCGGCGTTGATCTCCCCACGTTCCCGCCCTTTGCATTGTTCGGCCCGGCACTGGGCCTGACGTCGATCATTCCCGACATGGATGCGACGCGGCCGGCACGCGCCGATCCGCGCCGGCTCGTCGCGGCCATCGGGCGCTTCGGTGTTGACCAGGTGTTCGGTTCGCCGGCCCTGATGCGCGTGTTGGCCCGCCATGGCCAACCACTGCCAGGCTTGCGCCGCGTGATTTCCGCCGGCGCGCCGGTTCCGGCGGACGTGGTGGCGCGCATGCGCGAACTGCTGCCCGATGAAGCACGGTTCTGGACACCCTATGGCGCCACCGAATGCCTGCCGGTGGCGGTGATCGAAGGCGGCGAATTGCAGGCCACGCACGAGGCGACCGCTCAGGGCGCGGGCACGTGCGTCGGCCGGCCGCTCGACGCGAACATCGTGCGCATCATCCGCATCGATGATGCGGCGCTTCCCGCATGGTCAGCAGCGCTCGTCATCGCGCCCGGCAGCATCGGCGAGATCACCGTCACCGGCCCCACCACCACGGATGCGTATTTCCGCCGTGATGTAGCAACGCGGCTGGCGAAGATCGCCGAAACGCTCGACGACGGGTCCGTGCGTATCGTCCATCGCATGGGCGACGTCGGCTACTTCGATGCCCAAGGCCGCCTGTGGTTCTGCGGGCGCAAATCCGATCGCGTTGAAACCGCTGCTGGCGTGCTCTACACCGAACAGGTGGAACCGGTATTCAACGTGCATCCCCACGTGCGGCGCACCGCGCTGGTGGGCATCGGGCCCAGTGGCAGGCAGCGGCCGGTGCTCTGCGTCGAGTTGGAGCAGGGCGTGCATGCATCGCGCTGGCCGGCAATCGAGGAAGCCTTGCGTCACCTCGGTGCGGGGCATGTGCATACCGGCGGCATCGACGCGTTCCTACGGCATCCGGGGTTTCCCGTCGACATCCGCCACAACACGAAGATCGGCCGCCCGGCGCTCGCGCGATGGGCTGCGAAAGCGATGAAGCAATGAAAGTGCTGGTGACCGGCGGTGGCGGGTTCCTCGGCCAGGCGCTGTGTCGCGGGCTGCGCGCGCGTGGGCACGAGGTGGTCAGCTTCAATCGCGGCCGGTATGCGGTACTGGAAGCGATCGGCGTGGCGCAGGTGCAGGGCGATCTTGCTTCGCGCGATGCAGTGGCAGCGGCGGCGATGGGTTGCGATGCGATATTCCACAATGCCGCGAAGGCCGGTAGCTGGGGCGCCGCCGCCGGCTTCCATGCGGCTAACGTGCTCGGCACGCAGAACGTGCTCGCTGCCTGCGCGGCGCATGGCATCAGGCGGCTCGTGTACACCTCCACGCCGAGCGTCACCCATCGCGCCACGTTCCCGGTGGCCGGGCTCGACGCGCAGTCCGTGCCGTACGGCGAAGGTTTGAAATCCCCCTATGCGGCGACCAAGCAGATCGCCGAGCAGCAGGTACTGGCCGCGAATTCCAATGCTTTGGCAACGGTCGCCCTGCGGCCGCGGCTGATCTGGGGGCCGGGCGACAACCAGCTGCTGCCGCGCCTCGTCGAGCGCGCTCGCAACGGACGGCTGCGGCTCGTCGGTGACGGTGGCAACCTCATTGACACCACCTATGTCGACAACGCCGCCGACGCGCATCTCGCTGCCTTCGATCACCTCGCGCCCGGCGCGGCCTGCGCGGGGCGTGCCTATTTCATCAGCAATGGCGAGCCACGCAGCATGCGCGAGACGATCAACGCGCTGCTCGCCGCCGCCAGCGCGCCCCCGGTCACGCGTAGCCTCCCGTTTGGCGCCGCCTATGCGCTCGGTGCCGTCTGCGAGGGGCTGTGGACGGTGCTGCCGCTTCGGGGTGAACCGCCGATGACACGCTTCCTCGCCGAACAGCTGGTCACCACGCACTGGTATGACATGGGGCCCGCGCGCCGCGACTTCGGTTACGTTCCGCGCGTGACGTTCGATGAAGGCATCATCCGCCTTCGAGCGGCGTGGGAAGCCGCGACCCGCCCCTGAGCGCTGCATCCCCTGCGTTGCCGGTGCGGGGGCGGCCCTACAATGCTCCGATGGACGATCGCCCCTCGCTGCTGCAGCCGCTCAAGCCACTCGCGGGCCGCGCGCTGGAGGCCGCGCTCAACCGTGCATTGGCGCTGGACCCGCAGACGCGCGAAGGGCTCGCGGCGCTCCATGGCCGCCGCCTCGTCCTGCGCCTGGCTTCCCCGCCCCTCGCCTTGCAGGTGCAGGTGGACGGTGAGCGCCTGCGGGTCGGGCCTGTCGAAGAAGCCGAAGCCGACCTCTCGGTGCGGGCGACCATCGGCGGGCTGATCGCGCAACTGCCTTTCATGCGCCGCAACGACACGCCCCCGGTAGGGCAACTGCGCATCGAAGGTGATGCCGACCTTGCCCGGCGGCTGCAGCGGCTGGCCGAAAGGTTCGATCCGGACTGGCAGCAGCCGTTCGCCGCCGCGTTCGGTGACGTGATCGGCGTGCAGATCGCGCAGTTCATTGCCGCCGCGCTGCGTGGCGCGCGCACCGGGGGCGAAGTGCTCGCAAGCCATACCTCTGCATTCCTGCAGCACGAATCGCGCGACGTGATCGGTCGCGCCGAGCTCGATGCGTTTCTCGATGATGTCGACGGGCTGCGCGACCAGGTCGAGCGCCTTGCCGCGCGGATCATCCGGCTGCGTGAGCGGAGGACGGCATGAAGCCGGCACTCCGCGCATGGCGGATCGGGCGCGTGCTGCTCCGTTACCGGCTGGATGCGTTGCTCGACGGAACCGCGGCGGAACGCTGGCTGCGCCTCGCGCGCCCGTTCGTACCTCGCGCCACCGCTGGAATCGCGCAGCTGCCACGCGGTGCGCGGTTGCGCCTGGCCCTGCAGGAGCTCGGCCCGATCTTCGTCAAGTTCGGGCAGATCCTGTCCACCCGGCGTGATCTCGTGCCCGCCGACATCGCCGACGAGTTGAGCCTGCTGCAGGACCGCGTCGCGCCGTTCGATGGCGATCTCGCGCGTGGCATCGTCGAACGTGCGCTCGGGCTTCCGGTGGCAGAAGCGTTCGCGATGTTCGATACCACGCCGCTCGCGTCGGCATCGATCGCGCAGGTGCATGCGGCGACGCTGCCTGGCAGCGGGCGCGAAGTGGTCGTCAAGGTGCTGCGGCCGGGTATCCGCCGGCAGATCGCGCAGGACGTGGCCCTGCTGCGCGTGCTCGCCAGCATCGTCGACCGCACCCACCCGGCCGCGGACAAGATCCGCCCACAGGCGGTGGTCAGCGAGATCGAATACACGCTCGACGCCGAACTCGACCTGCAGCGTGAAGGCGGCAATGCGAGCGTTCTGCGCCGCTTCTGGGAAGGCAGCGACGACCTCTACGTGCCGGAGGTGATCTGGTCGCATACCGGCGAGCACGTGCTCACGCTCGAGCGCGTGCACGGCATTCCCTCCGATGACGTGGCCGCGCTCGACGCCGCCGGAATCGATCGCCGGGCGCTGGCGGCAAAGGGCGTGCGCGTGT
>SCUY01000246.1 GCA_004322525.1 Lysobacter sp.
CGCGATGGACGCAACCAGTATTCGCCCATGACCGGCGTGCCGCCGCTGCGGCAGGCCATCGCCGCCAAGACCGGGCACTGTTATGGATACCGCCCCGATGTGGATGCCGAGGTGACGGTGACATCCGGCGCGAGCGAGGCGATCTTCGATGCGATCCATGCGGTGGTGCGCCCGGGCGAAGAAGTCATCGTGCTCGACCCGTGCTACGACTGCTACGAGCCGGCGATCGAACTCGCCGGCGGCATCGCGGTGCACGTGCCACTCGATCCGGAAACCTTCGCGCCGGACTGGGACCTGATCCGCGCAGCCGTCTCGCCACGCACGCGGATGATCATGATCAATTCGCCGCACAACCCGTCCGGGGCAATGTGGTCGGAAGCGGACATGCGGCAACTGATCGCGCTGCTCGACGGCACCGGCATCCTGCTGCTGTCGGACGAGGTCTACGAACACATCATCTTCGACGGCCGCCGCCACGAATCCGCGCTGCGGTACCCGGAATTGCGCTCGCGGGCTTTCGTGGTCTCCAGCTTCGGCAAGACGTACCACTGCACCGGCTGGAAGGTCGGCTACTGCATCGCGCCGCCAGCACTCTCGGCCGAGTTCCGCAAGGTCCACCAGTACAACACCTTCTGCACGTTCACCCCGGCGCAATTCGCCTTCGCCGAGATGATCGAGGCCGAGCCTGCGCATTACGAACAGCTCGGCGCGTTCTACGAAGCCAAGCGCGACCGATTCCGTGCACAGCTGCTGACCACCAGGCTGAGGCCGCTGCCCGTGCCCGGTGGTTACTTCCAGCTCGTCGACTATTCCGCGGTGAGCGACCTTGCGGACGCGGAGTTCTGTCGCTGGCTCACCATTGAGAAAGGCGTCGTCGCGATCCCGTTGTCGCCCTTCTATGGCACACCGCCCGCGGGGCAGCGGCTGGCCCGGCTGTGCTTCGCGAAGAACGAGGCGACGCTGGACGCCGCTATCGCACGCCTGCAGGCACTCTGAGGACACCGTCATGTCGACCGGATACGCCGCCACCGGAATCCGCCATCCGCTCCGCGTCAGCCTCGTGCAGGGCGACACGCGCTGGCACGATCCCGACGCCAATCGCGCGTATTACGGCGAGCTGCTCGACGGCCTGCATGGCACGACCGATCTGGTGATCCTGCCGGAAACGTTCACCAGCGGCTTTTCCAACGAGGCGATCGATCGCGCGGAAACCATGAGCGGCCCGACCGTTGCATGGATGCGCGAACGCGCGCGCGACCTGGATGCGGCAGTCGTCGGCAGCGTGCAGTTGCGCACTGATGGGGGCGTCAACAACCGCTTGCTGTTCGTGACGCCGGACGGTATCGAAACGTACGACAAGCGCCACCTGTTCCGCTACGCGGGAGAGCACGAGCGCTATGCCGCCGGACGCGAACGGCTGGTGGTGAGCTGGCGCGGCTGGCGCATCTGTCCGCTGGTCTGTTATGACCTGCGTTTCCCCGTGTTCTCGCGAAACCGTTACGACGTCGAGCGCAGGGGCAGCCTGGATTACGACCTGCTGATCTACGTCGCCAACTGGCCCGCGGTGCGCAGCCATGCCTGGCGCACCCTGCTGCGCTCCCGTGCGATGGAGAACCTCTGCTACGTGGCCGCGGTCAACCGCGTGGGTACTGATGGCAATGACCTGGCGTACGCCGGTGAGAGTGCGGTGATCGACTATCTGGGCAATGCGCTCAGCGAATGCGCCGACATGGAAGTGGTATCCACCACCACGCTGTTTCTCGAAGATCTCGAGGCCTATCGCGAACGCTTCCCCGCCATGCTGGATGCCGACCGCTTCGAGCTCCTGTAACGGCCGCGGACGGCGTGAAAAAAACCGCGTCCGGTCAGACCAGGCCGGTCGCGTAATAGACGCCGATGACGATGGCGACCGCCAACGTCTTGATGATGGTGACCGCGAAGATGTCGCGATAGGACTGGCGGTGGCTGAGTCCGGTGACCGCCAGTACGGTGATCACGGCACCGTTGTGCGGCAGCGTGTCCATGCCGCCCGAGGCCATCGCGGCGACACGATGCAGAACCTCCATCGGGATGCCGGCGGCCTGCGCGTTCGCCATGAATGTCTTGGCCATCGCAGCGAGCGCGATACCCATGCCGCCCGAGGCCGAGCCGGTGATCCCTGCGAGCGAGGTGACTGTGACCGCGGTGTTCACCAGCGGGTCCGGGATCGAGGCCAGCGCGTTGGCGACAACGAGGAAGCCGGGCAGGGCGGCGATGACCGCACCGAAGCCGTATTCCGAGGCGGTGTTCATCGACGCCAGCAGGGCGCCTCCGATCGCCGCGCGGCTGCCGTCGACGAAACCGCGGGTCACCGGCTTCCAGGCCAACACGATCACCGAGGCGATGCCCACCAGCAACGCACCTTCGACCGCCCACACCGCAGCCAACTTGGCCGTCTCCTGCACCACCGGCGGCGCGCCCCCCATTACACCGGGGGCGAACGCATAGGAGGCGCCGTACAGGTCGGGAATCCACGTGGTGAACAGGCGGTTCGTGACACCCACCAGCACCAGCGGCAGGATCGCTATGGCCGCATTCGCAAGGCGCTCACCTGCATAGGGTGCCGGCTCATTGAGAAGCTGCGCGGCATCGCCATAGCCTTCACCTGCCGCGGCAGCCTGGCGGCGGCGCGATTCCAGGTACAGCAGACCCGCGGCCAGGATGAATACGCCACCGATGCTGCCAAGCACCGGGGCCGCCCATGCGGTGGTGCCGAAGAAGGTGGTCGGGATGATGTTCTGGATCTGCGGCGTTCCCGGCAGCGCATCCATGGTGAAGGTGAATGCGCCCAGCGCGATCGTGCCGGGGATCAGGCGCTTGGGAATGTTTCCCTGGCGGAACAGCTCGGCGGCGAACGGGTAGACCGCGAACACCACGACGAACAACGAGACGCCACCGTAGGTGAGCAGCGCGCAGACGAGCACGATGGACAGCATTGCCCGCTGCGCGCCCACGATGCGGATCGTGGCGGCGACGATGGATCGGGAAAAGCCCGACAGTTCGATGAGCTTGCCGAAGATCGCCCCGAGCAGGAACACCGGGAAATACAGCTTCAGGAAGCCCACCATCTTGTCCATGAAAAGACCGGTGAACATCGGCGCGACAAGTGTCGGATCGGTCAGCAGCACCGCACCGAGCGCGGCGACCGGAGCAAACAGGATGACGCTGTGCCCGCGATACGCGACGAACATCAGGAACGCCAGCGAGGCCAGTACGATCAGGAACGCCATTGCGGCTCCAACCGCGGGAATGGCGGCCAGTATCCGCAGCGCCCGCGCATCCGGCATTGTCCGAAGGTACAGCTGCCCCGCCGATGACACCGGCCCTACCGTGCACGCATCACGGCAGGCATGCCGGTCGATTCCGTCATCCGGTTACCAGGGGAGAGTTCCAGATGCGTCGCACCACGATCAGTCGCCATCACCTTTGCCTCGCCATCGCGTGCGCGCTGTTCGCTCCCGCCGCGATGGCGCAGAGCCCCACCGATGGCCAGGATGCCGGGAGCAGCGCCACGGGCGCCGAACAGCCACTCGACCGCGTGACCGTCACCGCGCGCAAACGCGAGGAGACGTTGCAGGAGGTTCCGGTCGCGGTCACGGCGTTTACCGCCGATGCCCTGGACCGCCTGGCCGTCGATGATCTCGGTGACCTCGACGCGCTGGTGCCCAACCTCACCATCTATGCAGCGCGAGGTTCGAGCAGCACGGTCACCGCCTACATTCGCGGCGTCGGCCAGTCCGATCCACTGTGGGGCGTGGATCCCGGCGTCGGCATCTATCTGGACGATGTCTACATCGCGCGCCCGCAAGGTGCGTTGCTCGACGTCTTCGATGTCGAGCGCGTCGAAGTTCTGCGTGGGCCGCAGGGCACGCTGTATGGCAAGAACACGATCGGTGGCGCGATCAAGTACATCTCGCGCGGGCTGCCTGGAACGTTCGACGGCTACGGCGCGATCACCGTCGGCAACTACGGTCAGCTCGACGTCAAGGCGGCGATGGGCGGGCCGATCGGCGGAAGCGAAGCACTGCGCGCACGCATCGCGGTTGCGAGCCTCAACCGCGACGGCTTCGGCGAGAACCTTTCCAACGGCCAGCCGGTGAGCGACAAGGAAGTACTGGCGCTGCGCGGGCAGATCGGCGCCTACGTCAACGATGACCTCAACTTCCAGTTCGCCTTCGACTGGATGGATGACCAGTCCGGCGTGCGCGGTGCGCGCATGCTGGCCCCGAACCGCTTCGCACCGGCCTATGCGCCGCTGCCGAGCCGCTACGACATCCGCAGCGGCATGCCTAACGTCAACGATACCCGCCTCAAGGGCGCGTCCATGACGGCGAACTGGGATATCAACGACGCCTGGGGTTTCAAGTACATCCTGGCCAAGCGCGAGTCCCAGACCGAGACCAACATCGACTTCGACACCACGCCGGCGAAGATCGCCGATGTCAAGGCGTTCTATGCCGACCAGCAGGTCAGCAACGAGATCCAGCTCAACTACGATGCCGGCGGCCGGGCGCGCGGGGTGATGGGCTTCTATGCATTCGACGGCGAGGCCGGCGGGCGTGTGCTCAACAATTTCTTCAATGTCGTCTTCGGTGACACACGAGGCAACGTCTACACGAAGAGCATGGCCTTCTATGGCGACTGGACGTTCGACCTCACCAACAGCGTCAAGCTCGACGTCGGCGCCCGTTATACCAATGAGGACAAGCGTGCCGTCGTCCTCAACCGCTGCTACCGCGATGCGACCTACATGACCCTCGCGGTCCGCTGCGCGGCGAACAACCCAACGCCGGTGGCTGCGCAGTTCGACAAGACCAGCAACTTCACCAATGTCTCGCCGAAGGTATCGATCGACTGGCAGGCGAGCGACGACATCATGCTGTACGCGCTCGCCACGCGCGGATTCAAGTCCGGCGGTTACAACATCCGCGCACAGGCCACCGCGGTACCGCGCTCGGCCGAGCCGTTCAATGACGAGCAGGTGGACAGTTACGAGATCGGCAGCAAGATGGGCTTCCTCGACAACCGGTTGTTCCTGAACCTCGCCTACTTCAACAACAAGTACAAGGACATCCAGCTGTCGGTGTTCACCGCCTATGACAGCAATGGCGATGGCACCAACGACGCCTTCTTCGGCGACTTCACCAATGCCGGGTCCGGTACGGTGCGCGGCCTGGAGGTGGAATACCAGTGGCTGCCGACGCGCAACTGGGCGATCAACGGAAACCTGGCCTGGCTCGACGCGAAGTACAACCAGTTCATCTACGCAGGCGTCAACATCGCCAGGGAACAACGGTTCACCAATGCGCCGGATTTCTCGGGTGCCTTGAACGTCGAGTACCGCACCGACCTCGCAACCGGCGGCAACCTCTCCGCGCGCGTCGGTTACTCCTACCAGAGCGACGTGGTGGCGACGACCGAGATCGTGCGCACCGGCGCGCAGCCCATCACGCAGGACGGCTACGGCCTGCTCAATGCCGGCATGATGTGGAAGAGCGGTGGCCCCTGGTCGGTCGCCCTGCAGGGCAGCAACCTGCTGGACAAGGAATACCGGACCACGGGCTACAACCTCAATGCGGCGCTGGGTGTGCTGACCGGCTTCTATGGCCCGCCGAGGCAGTATTCGTTGACCGTGCGCTACGACTTCTGACCCTTCCGCGGCCCAGGCGGGAATGCGGTGGCGGGCCTCGTGCCCGCCATCGTTTTTTCCGGTACGCAGGCAGCTAAGCTGGCGTCGGGATATTTTCCAGGCCGCCACGCCGGCCACGCACGGGTGACCGGCCCCATGCCGCGATGCTGAACCTGATGATCGTCACCTCTGCGAGCTTCGCCTGGCTCGCGGTGATGTTCGCCGTCGCGCATTTCGCGGAACGGCGGCCGCAGCGCTGGGCCCGGTTCTGGCCACACATCTATGCGCTTTCGCTCGCCGTGCATTGCACATCGTGGACGTTCTATGGAACGGTGACGCAGGCCGCGCGCCATGGCTGGCCGCTGCCGCCGACATTCGTCGGCGCGATCCTTCTCTACGGGCTCGGCATCGGCGTGATGCTACGGCTGATCCGCATTGCCCGGGATACCAATGCCGCATCGCTCGCCGACCTCATCGCCACGCGTCTGGGCAAGGATGCCTGGCTCGCGGCGACGGTCACGCTGGTGGTCGCACTGGGGCTGGTGCCTTACATCGCACTGCAGTTGAAGGCTGTCGCGATGAGCTTCGCGATGCTCGTCGCGGGCGGGCAGGGGGTGGCGCCGCCGTGGCAGGACAGCGCCCTGTACGTGGCGATCGCGCTCGCGGCGTTCACCATCCTGTTCGGTGCGCGACGCCCGGGGGCGACCGAGCACAATCGCGGGCTGGTG
>SCUY01000247.1 GCA_004322525.1 Lysobacter sp.
AGATCATGACCGACCCATTCGTGGGCTCGCTGACGTTCTTCCGCGTCTACTCGGGCGTGCTGAACTCGGGCGACCAGCTCTACAACCCGGTCAAGTCGAAGAAGGAGCGCATCGGCCGCATCCTGCAGATGCATGCGAACCAGCGTGAGGAAATCAAGGAAGTTCGCGCGGGCGACATCGCCGCTGCGGTCGGCCTGAAGGACGTCACCACGGGCGACACGCTGTGCGCGAACGACGCGATCATCACGCTCGAGCGCATGACCTTCCCCGAGCCCGTCATCTCCATGGCAGTCGAGCCGAAGACGAAGTCGGACCAGGAAAAGATGGGTATCGCCCTGGGCCGCCTGGCGCAGGAAGATCCGTCATTCCGCGTGCGCACCGACGAGGAATCCGGCCAGACGATCATCTCCGGCATGGGCGAGTTGCATCTCGACATCCTCGTCGATCGCATGCGGCGCGAGTTCAACGTCGAAGCGAACGTCGGCAAGCCGCAGGTCGCCTATCGCGAGACGATCCGCAAGGCAGTCAAGGCCGAAGGCAAGTTCGTGCGCCAGTCCGGCGGCAAGGGTCAGTTCGGCCACGTCTGGCTTGAGATCTCGCCGAACGAGCAGGGCAAGGGTTATGAGTTCGAGAACGGCATCGTTGGCGGCGTCGTCCCGAAGGAATACATCCCGGCGGTCGACAAGGGCATCCAGGAAGCGGTCGCCAACGGCATCATGGCCGGCTATCCGATCGTGGACGTCAAGGTGAAGCTGGTCGACGGTTCGTACCACGAGGTCGACTCGTCCGAAATGGCGTTCAAGATCGCCGGTTCGATGGGCTTCAAGGACGGCTTCCACAAGGCGTCGCCGGTGCTGCTCGAACCCATCATGAAAGTCGAAATCGTCACCCCTGAGGATTACCTCGGTGACGTGATGGGCGACGTGAGTCGTCGCCGCGGCATCCTGCAAGGCCAGGACGACAGCCCGTCAGGCAAGATCATCGCCGCGATGATTCCGCTGGGCGAGATGTTCGGCTATGCCACGAGCCTGCGCTCGATGTCACAGGGCCGCGCGACGTTCACGATGGAATTCGATCACTACGCCGAGGCGCCGACCAACATCGCCGAGGCGGTGATCAAGAAGAACTGACGGAGGCTGTGATTCGTGATCTGACAACAGCGCAGTCACGAATCCCCCGGTCTCAAGGCAATAGCAAGATCCGGAACCCGTTCTTGCTAATCACTAATCACTAATCACGGAGCAATCTAATGGCCAAGGGTAAGTTCGAGCGCACCAAGCCCCACGTGAACGTGGGCACGATCGGTCACGTGGATCACGGCAAGACGACGCTGACGGCGGCGCTGACGAAGGTGGGAGCCGAGCGTTTCGGTGGTGAGTTCAAGGCCTATGACGCGATCGACGCGGCGCCGGAAGAGAAGGCGCGCGGCATCACGATCTCGACGGCGCACGTGGAATACGAATCGGCGAACCGGCATTACGCGCACGTGGATTGCCCGGGCCACGCGGACTACGTGAAGAACATGATCACGGGTGCGGCGCAGATGGACGGCGCGATCCTGGTGTGTTCGGCGGCGGACGGCCCGATGCCGCAGACGCGCGAGCACATCCTGCTGGCGCGCCAGGTGGGCGTGCCGTACATCGTGGTATTCCTGAACAAGGCCGACATGGTGGACGATGCCGAGCTGCTCGAGCTGGTCGAGATGGAAGTGCGCGAGCTGCTGAGCAAGTACGACTTCCCGGGCGATGACACCCCGATCATCCACGGTTCGGCGCTGAAGGCGCTGGAAGGTGATCAGTCGGAGATCGGCGTGCCGTCGATCCACAAGCTGGTGGACGCGCTGGACACGTACATCCCGCAGCCCGAGCGCGACATCGACAAGCCGTTCCTGATGCCGGTCGAGGACGTGTTCTCGATCTCCGGTCGCGGCACGGTGGTGACGGGCCGCATCGAGCGCGGCGTGATCAAGGTGGGCGAGGAAATCGAGATTGTCGGTATCCGCGCTACGCAGAAGACCGTGGTGACGGGCGTCGAGATGTTCCGCAAGCTGCTGGACCAGGGCCAGGCGGGCGACAACGCGGGCCTGCTGCTGCGCGGCACCAAGCGTGACGACGTCGAGCGCGGCCAGGTGCTGTGCAAGCCCGGCTCGATCAAGCCGCATACCGACTTCGAGGCCGAGGTCTACGTGCTCTCCAAGGACGAGGGCGGCCGTCATACCCCGTTCTTCAAGGGCTACCGTCCGCAGTTCTACTTCCGCACCACCGACATCACCGGCGCCTGCCAGCTGCCCGAGGGCGTGGAGATGGTGATGCCGGGCGACAACGTGAAGATGGTGGTGTCGCTGATCAACCCGGTGGCGATGGACGAAGGCCTGCGTTTCGCGATCCGCGAAGGCGGCCGCACCGTCGGCGCCGGCGTGGTGGCGAAGATCATCAAGTAATCCTTATCCGAACCCTCACGGGTTCGGATAAGTTCCGCCGTTGATCAGGCCTCGCGGCCTGATAACGCCGGAAGGGCAAAGCCGGCTTTGGCCGCCTTTG
>SCUY01000248.1 GCA_004322525.1 Lysobacter sp.
GGCTCGGTAATCCAGCGGGCCGATTCGTTAAATCGACGTTATGCCGCCGCGCCCTGTTCATCGCCGACGACGAGCGGTCAGGCCAGGCCCGCTGCAGCGGCCATCGGCACGGCGAACCCCACCGCGGCGGGCGCGCTGTCGGGAAAGCTCACCTCTTCCCAGGCGTCCTGCTCGGCAAGCAGTGCGCGCACCAGCTTGTTGTTGAGCGCATGGCCCGACTTGAAACCCTCGTAGGCGCCGATCACCGGATGTCCCACGAGATAGAGGTCGCCCACCGCATCGAGGATCTTGTGGCGCACGAACTCGTCGGCATAGCGCAGCCCGTCGTCGTTCAGAACACGGAATTCGTCGAGCACGATCGCATTGTCCATCGAGCCACCCAGGCCGAGGTTGCGCTCGCGCATGTATTCGAGGTCGCGCATGAAGCCGAACGTGCGTGCGCGGCTGACTTCGCGGATGTAGGACTCGGTCGAGAAATCGACGACCGCGCGCGACTGCGAAGTGGGAATGGCGGGGTGGTCGAACTGCACGGTGAAGCCGATGCGGAAGCCATCAAACGGTGTGAAGCGGGCGACCTTGTCGCCTTCACGCACTTCCACCGGCCGGATGATGCGGATGAACCGCTTGGCCGCGGCCTGCTCGGCGATGCCCGCCGATTGCAGCAGGAATACGAACGGCCCGGCCGAGCCGTCCATGATCGGCACTTCCGGCGCCGACAGTTCGATGTAGCAATTGTCGATGCCAAGGCCAGCCAGCGCGGACAGCAGGTGCTCGACGGTCTGGACCTTCCCGGGGCCACATGCAAGGCCGGTACACAGCGTCGTCTCGCTCACGAGGTCGGCGCGCGCGGGTATCTCGACAACGGGATCCAGGTCCGTGCGCCGGAACACGATGCCGGCATCGACCGGCGCCGGCCGGAGCGTCATGAACACTTTTTCACCGCTGTGCAGACCGACACCGGTCGCGCGGATCACGTTCTTGAGCGTGCGTTGACGAACCATGGGCAGTGCGCGGACCTTCGGCAAGCCGGACGGGAAAGTTAGCACGCGGCCGGCTGAACCTGAACGGAAACGCCGCCCGCAGTTCGTCTTACTGACCGGACATTGCCCTGCCGGGTCGTGAAGAGAGCATCAGGGTCGAGGCGCGCCATCGACGCAAAACCGTGGGACGCCTGCAACGGCGCCCCACGCAAAACGCAGCGACCGACGGACGGACGGCCGCGCGTGACTCGATCACCGGGGCGACGGCGCCCCGGCCTTCCGCTCAGTCCGCCTGACGACGAAGGAACGCCGGGATGTCCAGGTAGCTGTCGCCACCGAAGTCGGCCACCGCTGGCTGCGCGGCCGCCGGTGCGCTGGGTTCCACGCGGCCGGACTGCTGGCGAAGGCTGCTGCCGAAGCTCGGCATGCTGGACGGGCCCGGGCCGTTGTAGGCATCGGACACCGCGTCGATCGGCAGGCCGGTGGTGCCGTCGCGCTTGCTGGCCACCACCTGCATCTGCGGGCGACGCACCGACTCGAACCCGCGATCGGTCGCACGCGCCGCAGCCCGGTTGAGCCCGGTCGCAACGACGGTGACGCGCACCTCGTCCTGCATGTCCGGGTCGAGCACGGTGCCGATGACGACGGTGGCGTCTTCCGACGCGAATGCTTCGATGGTGCGGCCGACTTCGTCGAATTCGGCCATGGTGAAATCCGGGCCGGCGGTGATGTTGACCAGGATGCCGTTGGCGCCCGACAGGTTGACGTCGTCGAGCAGCGGATTCTGGATCGCCGCTTCGGCCGCCGCCTGCGCGCGGTCATCGCCACGTGCCGCGCCGGTGCCCATCATCGCGAGGCCCATTTCGGACATCACGGTGCGTACGTCGGCGAAGTCGACGTTGATCAGGCCGGGGCGAACGATCAGATCGGCGATGCCCTGCACGGCGCCGAGCAGTACGTCGTTGGCGGCGCGGAAGGCCTGGATCATCGTGGCGTTGCGGCCGAGCACAGTGATCAGCTTTTCGTTTGGGATCGTGATCAGCGAATCGCAATGCTGCGAAAGCTCCTCGATGCCCTTGAGCGCGACCTGCATGCGGCGCCGGCCTTCAAACGGGAACGGCTTGGTGACGACAGCAACCGTCAGGATGCCCATCTCCTTCGCCAGCTGCGCGACAACAGGCGCTGCACCCGTACCGGTGCCGCCACCCATGCCGGCGGTGATGAACACCATGTCCGCACCCTGCAGCGCGTCCATGATGCGTTCGCGATCTTCAAGCGCCGCCTGCCGGCCGACTTCCGGGTTCGCCCCGGCACCGAGCCCCTTGGTGACGTTGCCGCCGAGCTGCAGCTGCAGCTTGGCGCCGCAGTTCTTGATCGCCTGCGAGTCGGTATTGGCGGTGATGAACTCCACGCCATCCACGCTGCTGTTGACCATGTGCGCGACCGCGTTGCCGCCGCCGCCACCCACCCCCACCACCTTGATGACGGCGTTGGGAGCCATCTTTTCAACCAGTTCGAAATGCGCCATGTCCGTTGTCCTCGTTGTGCTGCCGCACGAAGTTTTTTTGAGTTATGCGTCTTGCCGTAACCACTGCCTGCCATCCCGCCATTGCGCGCGCCGCCGTCGGCGCCCGCCTGTCTTTCGATCGCTAGAATTCGCCGCGATACCAGTTCTTGATCCGTCCGAAGAAACCGCTGGCGCGACCGGTGCCGATCACCGGACGCCGCGGGTTCTCGATCTGGCTTCCCATCAGCAGCAGGCCTACTCCGGTGGCATGCACCGGATTGCCGACCACTTCACCCAGGCCCGTCACGTGCTGCGGGATGCCCACGCGCACCGGCATCTGCAGCATTTCCTCGGCCAGCTCGACCACGCCTTCCATCTTCGCGGCGCCACCGGTAAGCACCATTCCGGCGCGTACGTGCTGCTCGAAACCGGAGCGGCGCAGTTCGGCCTGCACCATCTCGAAGATCTCCTCGTAGCGCGCCTGCACCGCCTGCGCGAGCGAGGCTCGCGGCATGCGACGCGGCGGGCGATCGCCCACGCTCGGTACCTGGATCGATTCCTCGGCCGTCGCCATCTGCGCCAGCGCGCAGGCGTAACGCACCTTGATCTGTTCGGCCTCCGGCGTCGGCGTGCGCAGCATGTGCGCGATGTCCTCGGTGACCTTGTCACCCGCGATCGGCAGGCTGGCGCTGTGCGCGATCGCGCCCTGCACGAACACCGCGATATCGGTGGTGCCGGCGCCCAGGTCGACCAGCACGACGCCGAGCTCGCGCTCGTCGCTCGTCAGCACCGCATTGGCCGAGGCCAGGACGGAGAGGATCAGGTCGTCGACGTGCAAGCCGCACTTCTGCACACACTTGGTGATGTTGGCTGCTGCCGACTGTGCACAGATGACCAGGTGTGCATGCACCTCGAGGCGCACGCCGGTCATGCCCACCGGATTGCGGATGCCTTCCTGCGAGTCGTCGAGCACGTAGTCGCGCGGGATCGCGTGCAGGATCTTCTGGTCGGCCGGAATAGCGACGGCCTTCGCTGCCTCCAGCACACGGTCGAGCTCGGCATAGCTGACTTCGCCGTCGCGGATCGGTGCGATGCCCTGCGAATTGCGGCACTGCACGTGGCTGCCGGAGATCGAGGCGTAGACCGAGCGGATCTCGCAGCCGGCCATCAGTTCGGCCTCCTCGATCGCGCGCTGGATCGACTGCACCGTCGAGTCGATATCGACCACTACCCCGCGGCGCATGCCACGCGACTCGTGCGAGCCCAGGCCGATCACCTCGATCGGCTGGCCCGGCAGGTACTCGCCCACCAGTGCCGTCACCTTCGAGGTGCCGATGTCCAGGCCCACGATCAACGATTTGTCGCCCTTGCGGTTCATGCCATTCCTCAGGCTTGCGTGGCAGGCGTCGGCGCCCGCCACGTCAGCGAAAACCCGTTGGTGTAACGAAGGTCGGCGCGCTCGATGTGGCGCTCCGGGTTCACCAGCAGTTGCGGCAGCAGGCGGACGAACCGCCCGAGCCGTGCACGCGCTTCGCTGCGGCCCACCACCACGTGAGTCGGCGCGTTGCCATGCGCGCGGTCGAGCAGCGTCACCGTCCAGCTGCCGCGCGCATCCATCTCGACGGCCTGGACGTTCATGCCCACCGGCGAGAAAAGCGCGAGCGACTGCTGGTAGAGCTCGACGACCTCGCGCACCTGCGTGGCCGGGCCACCAAGCTGCGGCAGCCCC
>SCUY01000249.1 GCA_004322525.1 Lysobacter sp.
CGGACGCAGGCTTCCTGCTGGTGGTGGCGTTGCGCTCGTCCGATCCATCGATCGGCAAGGACCAGCTGGCCGACCTGATCGCCTCCAACGTGCTCGACCAGGTCGCGCGCGTGCCCGGCGTCGGTGGCACGCAGCTGTTCGGCGGGCAGTACGCGATGAACATCTGGCTCAACCCGGACAAGCTGCAGGCGTACGGGCTGTCGGCGAGCCAAGTGCTGGCCGCGGTGCGCTCGCAGAACGTGCAGTTCTCGGCGGGCAAGGTCGGCGGCGAGCCATCGCTGCAAACGCAGATGTTCACCGCGAGCGTGGCCGCGGAGGGGCGCTTTTCCACGCCTGCGCAGTTCGAGCAGATCCTGCTGCGCACCGACCCCGACGGCGCCGCGGTGCGCCTGCGCGATGTCGCGCGGGTGGAGATTTCCGGCTCGGCGCATGGCTTCAGCCTGAAGTGGGACGGTTCGCCCGCGGCCGGCTTCGCGGTGCAGCTCGCGCCCGGCGAAAACGCGCTCGCCGTGGCTGCCGCGGTCAAGCAGCGCATGGCCGAGCTGCAGGGAAGCTTTCCAAAGGGGGTGACCTGGTTCGCGCCGTACGACAGCTCCGATTTCGTGCGGATCTCGGTCGACGAGGTGGTCAAAACCCTCGTCGAGGCGATGGTGCTGGTGTTCCTGGTGATGCTGCTGTTCCTGCAGAACCTGCGCGCCACGCTGATCCCGACGCTGGTGATCCCCGTCGCGCTGCTCGGCACGTTCCTCGGTATGAAGGTGCTGGGTTTCACCATCAACCAGCTGAGCCTGTTCGGCATGGTGCTGGCGATCGGCATCGTGGTCGACGACGCGATCGTGGTGATCGAGAACGTCGAACGCATCATGACCGAGGAGGGCCTTCCGCCGAAGCAAGCCACGCGCAAGGCGATGGCGCAGATCACCGGCGCGGTCATCGCGATCACGCTGGTGCTGGCCGCGGTGTTCGTGCCCAGCGCGCTGCAGGCCGGTTCGGCCGGCGCGGTGTACAAGCAGTTCGCGCTCACCATCGCCATGGCGATGCTGTTCTCGGCATTCCTCGCGCTGGGCTTCACGCCGGCGCTGTGCGCGAACCTGCTCAAGCCGAGCGCGCACCATGACGACCGCAACGTGGTGTTCCGCTGGTTCAACCGCGCCTACAGCCGGATGAGCCGCACCTACGTAGGCCACATCGGTGGCGCTGTGCAGCACGCACCGCGCTGGATGATCGTGTTCGGGGCGCTGGCGGCGCTCACCGTCGGCCTGTTCTGGAAGATGCCGGGCAGCTTCCTGCCTGAAGAAGACCAGGGTTATGCGCTGGCGATCGTGCAACTGCCACCGGGCGCGACGCTGCGTCGTACCGAAGCGGTGTTCGAACAGGTGCGCGCCTCGATCAGAACCATCGAGGGCTTTGACGGAATGATGCAGGTGGCCGGCTTCAGCTTCATCGGCCAGGGTGAGAACGTCGGCATGGCCTTCATCAAGCTCAAGCCATGGGACGAGCGCCGGACCACGGCCACCGAGTTCATCGAGAAGGCGAACGGCGCGCTGTTTCCGATCCGCGATGCCCGGATCTTCGTGATCAACCTGCCGACTGTGAATGGACTGGGTGCATTCGGCGGCTTCGACATGTATCTGCAGGACCGAACAGGCCAGGGTCGCGATGCGCTCGCACAGGCGATGGGCACGCTGCTGGGCAAGGCGGCGCAGGACAAGGCACTCGCGGGCGTGCGGCCGAATACGCTCGAACCCGCGCCGCAACTCAAGCTCGACGTCGACCGTGTGCAGGCGCAGGCGATGGGTCTGTCGGTGGGCGACATCTACAGTGCGATCCAGCTGATGCTCGCCCCGGTGTACGTCAACGACTTCGTGCAGGGAGGGCGCGTCAAGCGCGTGACCATGCAGGCCGATGCACCGTATCGAACCGGCCCGGAGTCGCTCGACCACTTCTATACGCCCGCCGCGGGCGCATCCGCTGCCGCATCGACGGGTGCAACCAACGGCATGCCCACGATGGTGCCGCTGTCGAACGTAGTGCATGCGACGTGGACCGTCGCGCCGCCGTCGCTCACCCGCTACAACGGCTTCGCGGCCGTGGAGATTGTCGGCTCGCAGGCCCCGGGCAAGAGTTCCGGGGAGGCGATGAAGGCGATGCAGGACATCGTCGAGAAGGATCTACCGCCGGGCTTCGGCTACGACTGGGCCGGGCAGTCGCACCAGGAGATCCTTTCGGGCAGCCAGACCACGATGCTGATGGTGCTGTCGATCGTCGTCGTCTTCCTGTGCCTGGCCGCGCTGTACGAGAGCTGGTCGGTGCCGGTCGCCGTGCTGCTGGTGGTACCGCTGGGCGTGCTGGGTGCGATCGTGTTCTCGATGCTGCGCGGCCTGCCGAACGACATCTATTTCAAGATCGGCCTGATCACGGTGATCGGCCTGGCGGCGAAGAACGCCATCCTGATCATCGAATTCGCGATCGCCGAGCGGCAGGCCGGCAAGCCGCTACGGCAGGCGGTGGTGGAAGCTGCGAAGCTGCGCCTGCGGCCGATCCTGATGACATCGTTCGCCTTCATCATGGGCGTGCTGCCGCTCGCGATCTCCACTGGCGCTGGCGCCAATGCGCGGCATGCGATCGGCACCGGCGTGATCGGCGGCATGGTATTCGCGACGTTCCTCGGGCTGCTGCTGATCCCGGTGTTCTATGTCGTGGTGCGCCGGCTTCTCGGCGATACGCTCGACGAGCCGCCGCGACTGGATCCCGATGACACGGCACATCGCATTCCGTTGTGAGTGAGGATGCGTGAAGCGATTCGTGGCGCCTGCAGCGGCATGGGTACTGCAGCCAGCGTGATACACGCACGCGAAGGCCGCGTCAGCGCCCACCCGGCGGACTGATAGCGGATAGCCCGCAGCCGTCACCTGGGCATAAAAAAACCCGGCAGCCGAAGCTGCCGGGTGGGTTCCAGTGGGGACTGGAGAGAGAAGCTTACTTCTGGCCGTTCTTCGGCTGCGTCGCAGCGACAGTCGCGCCCTTGGTGGCCTGCGCGAACTGCTCCTGCGCCTGCTTGACCGTCTCGTTCGCACCGCGGGCAGCGGCCTCGAACTGGCCCTTGGCGACCTGGCCGATCGCTTCGTTCGCCTTCGCGAGGCGGCCGATCACTTCCTGGCCGGTGGTCAGGCTGCGCTCGACGTTCTCGCGAGCGATCTGCGCGCCCTTGGGCCACAGGTTCTTGGCGCCGTCCATGTCGCGGATCTGCGCGGCTTCACCGAGGAAGGCGAATGTGGCGGAGGTGCGCTCTTCGATGGCGGCCAGCTGCAGGCCGACGATGGCCTCGGCGTTTTCGAGGGTGAGGCGGTTGATGCGGGCGGCCGTGTCGGCGAACTGACGGGTGGCGGCGGCGAACTGCTCGTTGAACTGTGCGTACATGGCGGGCTCCTGAGTGGCCGGAATTGGCCGATGCAGCGGGATGGTGCGATGCAGCATAGACCCGCTTTTGGTGCAGTGCAACAACCGCTGGTCGGCTGTTGGCCCGGGGTCAGGAAGGTGACAGTGCCGTGTATCCGGAGGGCGTCGGACGGGCTTCGGGCGGCCTCGACAGCCCGCCGGGCACGTAGGGTTATCGAGGCAGCGTCGCGGTAGTCCTGCGCTGGTTGATCCGGCTGGCCCCTACGGCGCAGTCAGCGGCCGGGGCCCCGATAGCGGCAGCCGGAGGTGCAGGTCTCGTGCACTACCACTTCCGCCAGCAGTGGCAGGCCCGGCTTGAGGTGCTCCCAGATCCACATCGCCAGCCGTTCGCTGGTCGGGTTCTCCAGCCCCTCGATGTCATTGAGGTAGTGGTGGTCGAGGCGCTCGTAGAGGGGCCGGAAGGCGGACTTGATGTCGCTGAAGTCCATCACCCATCCCGTTTCCTCGCCGGGCTCGCCGCGCACATGCAGTTCGATCCGGAACGAATGGCCATGCAGGCGCGCGCACTTGTGCCCGGGCGGCACGTTGGGGAGGCGATGCGCGGCCTCCAGCGTGAAGGCTTTGAAGATATCCATCGCGGGCATTGTAAAGCCGCCTGCCAGGCGGTCCGGATCAGGCCAGCGGATCTGAAGCCTCTGGTAACGTGCGTGACCGTGTCGACCGCTTCGATGGACGTGCCCGCCATCCCTCCCAGCGCTGCCGCATCGACCGACGCCACGCGCCCTGCGCTGTCATGGCCGACGCCGCGCGGATGGATGGCATTCCTGGTGCTCGCGCTCGTCTACGGCGCGCTGGAGTTCGCGGCGATGCGCTGGAGCGCGGCGCATCGGCTGGGCACCGCACCGGTCACGCTGGCCGCCGGCGTCGCGCTTGGGGCACTGCTGGCGGGCGGCCCTCGCCTGTGGCCTGGCATCCTTGCCGGCGGGCTGCTCGCCGCCGCATTCACCCCGATGCCACCTGTCCGGGCGGCCGTACTCACCGTCGGTGCGAGCCTGCTCGCCGCGGTGCTCGCGCAGCGCATGCTGGTCCGCACGCGGTTCCATAGAAGCCTCGACGCACCCCGCGATTTCCTGCTGCTCGGTGTCGCTGCCGCCATCACCGCGCTGCTGCCGGCGATGGCCGGCCTGCTCGCCAGCGCGCATCCCGCGTTCACCGTAGCGGGCTCCGCATGGGACGCGTGGAGCTACCGCTACCTCGGCAATGTCACCGGCGTACTGCTCGCCGCGCCGCTGATACTCGCCTGGATGCATGGCCGCGCGCCGCGTTCGCCAGGCTGGTGGGCGCAGTTCGTGGCCTGCCTCGCCGTCTGTTTCGCCACGGCCACCTTCGTCTTCCTGCGGCATGACGCCCGCATGTACTCGTTCGTCGCCTTCTGCCCGTTGATATGGGCGGCGCTGGCACTGCACCTTCGTGGCGCGACGGTGGCCTGCCTGGTAATGGCGGCCGTGGCCTTCCAGGGGGCGATGGCCGGCACCGGGCCATTCGCCGGCCTCGACCTGCACGATCGATACGTCGATCTGCAGGTCCTCATCATGGTGATGACCGTGGCCACGCTCGTGCTCGCGGTGGTCGCCGACGAGCGCCGGGCGCAGAAAGCACTGATGCTCAGCGAGGCGCGTCTGCGCCTGGCTCTGGAGGCCTCCGACACGGGCCTTTGGAAGGTGGACCTGCGCAGGGGGACGATGACTTTCTCCCCCGAATGCGCGCCCATCACCGGCCTGGCTGCGCGTGATGTCGATGGCAGCCGGGCGAGCGCGATGCGACACGTGCACCCGCACGACCAGCCGGCGGTGCGCGCAGCCTTTCTGCAGGCGGTCACGGATCGCACGTTGTTCCAGGCGATCTTCCGTCTGCAACGGCCCGGCCGTGACGAAATCTGGCTCGAGGCACGCGGACGGGCTGTCTTCGATGCGGATGGCCGGCCACTGGCCATGCTCGGCAGCCTCACGGACATCAGCGGCCGCCGTCGTGATGAACAACGGCTGGCGGAACAGGCCCACCTGCTCGATCTCGCGTCCGACGCCATCCTCGTGCGCGAGCTCGACGGACGCATCACCTACTGGAACACCGGTGCGATCCAGCTCTACGGCTACCCGCGCGAGGAAGCCCTTGGCCGCATCGCCAGCGACCTGCTGCAGACCGTATTCCCCGAACCGCTGCCACGTATCCGCGACAGCCTGCTGCGTACCGGACGCTGGCAGGGTGAACTGCTGCATCGCTGTCGCGACGGCACGCAGCTCGCCGTCGATGCACGCTGGGTGCTCAACCGCGACGAGCAGGGCAAGCCGCTGTCGGTCATGCAGACGCATACCGACATCAGCGCACGGCGACATGCCCAGGCCGCCGCTTCGTTCCTCGCACAACTCGACCACCACGTCGCGCAGGCGGTGACGGCCGACGAAGTCGCGGTGGCGGGGCTGCAGTTGCTCGGCGCGCATCTGGGCCTGCTGCGCTGCACGCTGTCGGACATCGACCTCGATCAGTCGCGGATCCGCACGATGCACGAGTGGACCAACGGCGGCGCGCGCGTGAGTGGCACCTTCGACGCAAGCGAATTCTTTGCCAGCACGTTCGGGCGTTGCCTGCTGGAGGGCGATGTCGTCGCCGTTGCCGACGTGCGCACGGATCCACTCACCGCCGCGTTCGCGCACAACTACGCACCGTACGGAACGGTGGCGCTCGCGGCGGCTTCCTATGTGATCGAAGGCCGCCTCGCCGGCACGCTCACCATCGCCGACCGCAGGCCACGCACCTGGCGTGCGGACGAGATCCAGCTGCTGCGCGAGGTGGTCGCCCGGTTGTGGCCGGCCATCGAGCGCGCACGTTCGGTGGCCGCGCTGCGCGAGTCGGAAGCGCGTTTCCGGCAGATGGCGGACACCGCACCTGTGATGATCTGGGTGACCGAATCCGACTCGTCCTGCAGTTACGTGAGCCGGCGCTGGATCGAATTCACCGGCCGGCCGCCGGAATGCGAACTCGGATTCGGCTGGCTCGACGTGATCCATGCTGACGACCGCCCCGAGGCGTTCACGGTTTTCGAGCGCGCCGCTGCACTGCAGGAACCGTTCTCGTCGGAATATCGCGCGCTGCGCCGGGATGGGCATTTCCGCTGGCTGCATGCAACCGCACGCCCACGCTTCGGCGCAGGCAGCGAGTTCCTCGGTTATATCGGCGCGGTGATGGATGTCACCGAACGCCGCGAAGCGGAGGAAGCGCTACGTGATGCCGACCGGCGCAAGGACGAATTCCTCGCCACGCTCGCACACGAGCTGCGCAACCCGCTCGCGCCGCTACGCACAGGCCTGCATGTGCTGAACCTCGCCACCGATGCGGAGGTCACGCGGCGCACGCGGCAGATGATGGATCGCCAACTGGGCCACATGGTGCGGCTCATCGACGACCTGCTCGACGTCTCGCGCATCACCAGCGGCAAGGTGGTACTGCAGCGTGAGCGCATTTCAGTGCAGGACGCGGCGCGTGCGGCGATCGAATCGGCGCGCCCGCAACTCGAGGCTGCACGTCACAGGTTGTCGGTCGACCTGCCGGCCGCCCCGCTGTGGATCGATGCCGATGCCACCCGCATCGCACAGGTGCTCGGCAATCTGCTCGCGAATGCCGCGAAGTACACGCCCGATGGCGGCGACATCCGTCTGCGGGCCTGGGAAGGCGAGGGCATCGCCTGCATCGAGGTCAGCGACAGCGGCCTGGGCATTCCGGCCGAGGCCCTGGACGAGGTCTTCGGCATGTTCGCCCAGATCAACCGCACGCTGCACCGCTCGCAGGGTGGGCTGGGCATCGGGCTCTCCCTGTCCAAGCGGCTGGTTGAAATGCACGGTGGAACGATCACGGCCGAAAGCGCCGGCCTGGGGCTCGGCAGCGTATTCCGCGTCAGTCTTCCGCTCACGTTCCGGGCACCTGTCGAGCGCATCGAGCATGCGGTGTCGCCCGCGACGCCGGCCTGTCAGGTGCTGGTGGTCGACGACAACGTCGATGCAGCCGAAAGCCTGGCGATGATGCTCCGGCTCGATGGGCATGACGTGCGGGTCGCCTTCGGCGCGCGGGAAGCGCTCGCGGTCATCACGGACTTCACCGCGCAGATCGCCTTCCTCGACATCGGCATGCCCGGCATGAACGGATACGAGCTGGCCCGGGAGCTGCGGTCGCGGGCGGCGCAGGCCCCGGCGTTTCTCGTCGCCGTCAGCGGCTGGGGAGGCGAGACTGACAAGCGCCACGCCTTCGAGGCCGGCTTCGACCTGCATCTGACCAAGCCGGTCGGGGCGATGACGGTGCAGAAGGTGATGACAGAGGTCTGTCGTCGGCTCGCGCAGCCGGAAGTCGGCGCCGATCCGATGGCGCGGGTGAACGGCGATGTATCGGGTCAGGACTCGCCCAGCCCCTAGAGTTCTCGACGCGCGTGGATACGCCCACCGCACCGCCTCGGTGCCGGCGTCAGGTGTTGCGCGACTGCTCCCGGCTGCGCGGGTGCTCGCGACTGGAGCGATAGCGATCAGCCCGGGTACTTTCCGCCGTGCGCCTATCGGGGGCTATCCACTGGTCGAAGCCCTGGAAGCACAGGCCCGCGGAACTGTTGGCGATCTCCTGGAGCCGGCTGGCGAGGAACGCACGGTGGGCGGGGCGGGCACGTGCGAGCAGTCGGTCCGCCGAGTCGCGGAACCATTCGACGGTCAGCCTGTGCGGGCTGCTTTCGTCACAGCCCAGCGCGCCGAAGGCATGCGGTGCCGAGCGCATCAGCACCAGCGTGATGCGTGCCAGTTCCATCTCCAGTTCGGAACGGGAGAGACACCGGTCTGCCGCAGGTTCCTTGCCGTCCGCCATCGTGTCGCCATCAAGCTGCCATGGCTGGCGAGAATGCCGTCCGGGATGTCAGGAGCACGTGGATGGCCGCCGGCCGGTCCCGAACCGTGCCGCCGCCGGGGCCTTGGCCAATGACCCCGGTCACCACCCGCCGAACAGTGCGACCATGCCGTCCCCCACCGGAACGCCATCCCGTGAACCGCGGCCTTTTCATCACCGGAACCGACACCGGCGTCGGCAAGACACGCGTGGCCTGCGCCCTCGCGCATGCGCTTGCCGGGCGTGGCGACGATGTGCGCGTGCGCAAGCCGGTCGAATCCGGCTGCGTGGATGGCCCGGCAGGGCCGACCCCGGCCGACGGCATGGCCCTGCGAGCGGCCGCGGGCGGCCACGAGCCACTCGATACGGTCTGCCGCTACCGGCTGCAGGCACCCCTGTCGCCCGAACGCGCGGCGCGGCGGGAGGGCATGCCGCTGACGCTCGCCATGCTGATTGATGCCTGCCTGCATGGCGTCGATGCGGAATCCATCCTGCTCGTCGAGGGTGCAGGCGGGTTCCTCTCGCCGATCGCGGCCGGCGCCCTGAATGCCGATCTCGCCGTCGCGCTGGGCCTGCCTGTTCTCGTTGTGGCCGCCGACAGGCTCGGCACGATCAACCACATGCTGCTGACGGCCGAGGCGATCCGCGCGCGCGGGCTGCACCTTGCCGGGATCGTGCTCAACCAGCCCGTGGCGCCCGTTGACGACGCCATGGACAATGGGGGTGAGCTCGCGCGCTGGCTCGGCATCGAAGTGATCCGCTTCCCGCATGGGGAGGACGGCCACGATGCGTGGCAGGTCGGGCTGCCTCGCCTCGCCGCGCTGCTCGACAGCGCCGGGTACCCACCCGGCGACGACCCCATGCCCCTATCCGCAACGCCACGGTTCCCCTGATGACGCCCCCCGAATCCACCGTCCAGCGCCTCGTCATCACCCGGCCTGACGACTGGCACCTGCATCTGCGGGACGGCGCGATGCTGCGTGATGTCCTTCCCGATACCGCGTCGCGCTTCGGCCGCGCGATCGTGATGCCAAACCTCGCGCCACCGGTAGTCACGACGGCGCAGGCACAGGCCTACCGCGAGCGCATCCTCGCTGCCCTGCCGGCCGGCATGCGCTTCGAGCCGCTGATGACGCTCTACCTCACCGAAGACACCGCTCCCGCGGAGATCGAGCGCGCCCGCGCGAGCGGGTTCGTGCATGGCGTCAAGCTGTACCCGGCGAACGCGACCACCAATTCGCAGGCGGGCGTGGCCGACCTGCGGCGCTGCGGCAGCGTGCTGGAGGCGATGCAACGCCTTGGCCTGCCGCTACTGGTGCATGGCGAGGTGACCGATCCGGACGTCGATGTCTTCGACCGCGAAGCGGTGTTCATCGAACGCCACCTCGAACCGCTCGTGCGGGACTTTCCCCGCTTGCGCATCGTGCTCGAACACATCACGACGACCGTTGCCGCGCAGTTCGTGCACGCGGCCTCCGACAACATCGCCGCGACGATCACTGCCCATCACCTGCTGCTCAACCGGAACGCCCTCTTTGCCGGTGGGCTGCGCCCGCACCATTACTGCCTCCCGGTGCTGAAGCGTGAAATGCATCGGCAGGCGCTTGTCGCCGCTGCGATCAGCGGCAGCCCGAAGTTCTTCCTCGGCACCGACAGCGCACCCCATCCGAAGCATGCAAAGGAATCAGGCTGCGGCTGCGCAGGCATCTACACCGCCCATGCGGCGATCGAGCTGTACGCCGAAGCCTTCGACCGTGCAGGCGCCCTCGACCGCCTCGAAGGCTTCAGCAGTTTCCATGGCCCCGATTTCTACCGCCTGCCGCGCAACAGCGACACGATCGCCCTGGAGCGCATAGCGTTCCAGGTGCCGGACATCATCGAAAAGGGTGGAGATACATTGGTGCCGTTCCGCAGCGGTGAATCCATCGCATGGCGGATCGCGCGCTGACAGGTGCGGAAATGCAAAAGCCCGCACAAGGCGGGCTTCCGATATCGACCGTATGGGTGCCCGGAATACCCATCGGAACATCCTGATTTCCAAGGAAGTTTCCGGATTATGGCGTCGAGTTACCATCAAACCCTCGGCCTGAGAGCGGGTGGTGGCTGCATTCCCACGTGCTTCCTGATTCTTGGGAATCATTCGACATGCCCGCTCGCCTTGCGCCACGCTTGCCCGCCTTAGCGTCTACGGTATTGGCTCGCTGGCCCGCCTGCCCTGTAGCCCTGCAGAGCGAAGGGATTAAGGAACTGGCGTCTCCACAGCGCATTGCGCTCCGCTTCACCCAGCCGCGCCTCATCGCACACCTCCCGCCAATGCGTGGTCACCGCATGCAGTTGCGCATCGATGATGCCGCGCGCCTCCATGTCCGATAACTGGAACCGGACGGCAGCATCCACGCAGACATCC
>SCUY01000250.1 GCA_004322525.1 Lysobacter sp.
CGAGCGGGGTACGTCGCGCTACCAGCTTACCGAGACGCAGGCGCAGCAGATCCTCGAGATGCGCCTGCATCGCCTCACCGGGCTTGAGCAGGACAAGCTCACTGACGAGTATCGCCAACTGTTGGAAACGATCCGCGGGCTGATCGAAATCCTCGTCAATCCTGATGTGCTGCGCGAGGTGATCCGCACCGAACTGGACAACGTCAAGGAAGAATTCGGCGATGCGCGACGCAGTGAAATCCGTGCGAGCGAGGAGGACTTCGACATCCTCGATCTCATCGCGCCGGAGGATGTGGTGGTCACGTTGTCGCATTCCGGCTACGCGAAACGTCAGCCGGTGGCGGCCTACCGCGCGCAGAAGCGCGGCGGACGCGGACGCAACGCTGCGAAGACCAAGGACGAGGATTTCATCGACAACCTGTGGCTGGTCAATACGCACGACACGCTGCTGACGTTCACCAGCACGGGGCGTGTGTTCTGGCTGCCGGTGCACCTGTTGCCGGAGGCGGGCCCGACGTCGCGCGGCCGTCCGATCATCAACTGGATTCCGCTGGAAGCCGGCGAGCAGGTTCAGGCCGTGGTGCCTGTGCGTGAATACACGGAAGGGCATTACGTCTTCTTCGCCACGCGTAATGGCACGGTCAAAAAGACACCGCTGACTGAATTCGCGTTCCGCCTGCAGCGCGGCAAGATCGCGATCTCGCTCGACGAGGGTGATGCACTGGTCAATGCCGAGCTCACCGACGGCACGCGCGACATCATGCTGTTCGCGAGCAATGGCAAGGGCGTGCGGTTCTCGGAGTCGGCGGTTCGCCCGATGGGCCGCACGGCGACGGGCGTACGCGGCATGCGCCTGGCGGAGGGCGACGAGGGGGCTGATGGCGCGAAGGTGGTCAGCCTGATCGTGGTTGACGGGAATGGCGACGTATTGACCGCGAGCGAACGCGGCTATGGCAAGCGCACCCCTCTCGACGAATACCCGAAGAAGGGGCGTGGCGGCCAGGGCGTGATCGCGCTGAAGACGACTGACCGCAACGGCGATCTGGTGGGCGCGATCCAGCTCAGCGACCATCACGAGGTGTTGTTGATCTCCGACCGCGGCACGCTGGTGCGCACACGCGCGTCGGAGATATCGCAGGTCAGTCGTAATACGCAGGGCGTCACGCTCATCAAGCTGGCGGCAGACGAATGCCTGCAGGCGATCGAGCGTGTGGACGTTTCGCTGGAGGAAGAGGACGGGCTGCTCACCGGCCCCGCCGTACCTGGCCCGGCTGATGGTACAGCTGCGGATAACGACGTTTTCATCGTCGCGGGACATGATCCGCGAACAGGTGATCCGGAATCGGGCGGGTAATGGGCCTGTAAGAAAAAGCCGCCCGAAGGCGGCTTTTTCGTAGCGTGGAAATCGTCGGCTCAGCCCAGCTGTTCGAGCATGTGTTCGGCGGTCGAGACGCGGAATTCACCCGGCGCCTCGACGAATACCTGCGAGACCACGCCGTCATCGACCAGCAGGGCGAACCGCTTTGAGCGGATACCCATCCCGTAGGCACTGGCATCGAGTTCCAGCCCGAGCGCACGGGCCAGTTCGGCATTGCCGTCCGCGACCATCTGCATGCCGTCTGGCACGTGCTGGCTCTGCATCCACGCCTGCATGACGAAGGGGTCGTTCACGGCCATGCAGGCGACATCGACGCCGCGCGCCCGGAACTCGTCGAAGTGCTGGACGAAGCCGGGCAGGTGCCGCTCCGAGCAGGTAGGCGT
Source organism: Lysobacter sp. (assembly GCA_004322525.1). Classification (GTDB taxonomy): domain Bacteria; phylum Pseudomonadota; class Gammaproteobacteria; order Xanthomonadales; family Xanthomonadaceae; genus Cognatilysobacter. Next base: position 1,762 of record SCUY01000250.1, read on the forward strand.
GAACGCGCCGGGCACCGCGAAAATGACGGTTCGCCCGGTTCCGAACAATGACAGCGTGTCGGACTTCTCGATGCCGCCCGCACCGACTTTCTGCACCACTACTTCGGGCAATCGCTCGCCTGCCTGGATCATCCACCTGCTCCTGTCTGGATTCTGAATCGGAGTGTACGGCCCTCGGGTTGTTCCGGGGCTGCCCTTGAAAGATCGTCTCATGCCATTAGCTAGCCCTCATCGCGGCGTTGCCGCATTCCACGACGAGAGGGCAGTTTCATGAACCTGATGCAATCCATGCAGCAGCGTCCTGGCCAGCCGATGCTCCAGGACGATTTCAAGCAGCTTTTCGAGCGTTTTTTCCAGTTTGGCGAGGGCGGCTCGGACGAGTCGTCGGTGGTCACCAGCCAGTGGGCACCGCGGGTCGACATCCGCGAGGAAGCGCAGCGCTTCGTCATCCTGGCCGACCTCCCCGGCATCGATCCGCAGGAAGTCGAAGTGCTGATGGACAAGGGCATCCTGTCCATCCGCGGTGAGCGCCGCAGCGAAGTGACCGGGCAGACCGATCGGTATTCCCGTATCGAGCGACGCTACGGCAGCTTCCACCGCCGCTTCGCGCTGCCGGACAGCGCCGATCCCGAGGGCATCTCCGCGATGGGCCGCAATGGCGTGCTCGAGATCAGTATCCCGAAGCGCCCGGAGACGACGCCGCGCCGGATCCAGGTCGGCCAGGGCGGCGAGGCCGGCTCAACCCGCCAGTAACTGCTCCGCGAATTGCCGGACACGGCACCGTAGCCACTACGGTGCCCACCGGCCGGGTCACTACACTACGGCCTGCGAGCGGTGCTTGCGGGCCGTTTTTCTTTCATTGAAGGTGTCGGAGCGCGGATGCAGTTCAAGGACTACTACGGAATCCTGGGCGTCGAGCCCAGTGCGGGCGAGGCGGAGATCAAGACCGCCTACCGTCGGCTCGCGCGCAAGTACCACCCGGACGTGAGCAAGGAGAAGGATGCCGAGGACCGCTTCAAGGCGGTCAACGAGGCCTACGAAGCGTTGCGCGACCCCGCCAAGCGCAAGGCCTACGACCAGCTTCGCGGGCGCGGCTACCGGCCCGGCGATGATGTGCAGCCGGGGCCGCAGGGCTTCGAGGGCTTCGGCGGCGCGGATTTCGAAGAGATCTTCGCAGGCGGCGGAGCGGGCGGCGGCTTCAGCGACTTTTTCGAAGGCCTGTTCGGCCAGGGACGGCGTGGTCCACAGCGTCCGGGCGCCGGACGGGGCCCAGCCCCCCGCGGGGACACCCGCGCCAAACTGGCGATCCCGCTCGAGGCGGTGCATGACGGCACCCCGGTGCGCATTTCGGTCAGCGGCCGCACGCTGGATGTGCGCATTCCCAAGGGCGTGCGCGAAGGACAGGTCATCCGCCTGGGCGGGCAGGGGAGCAATGGTGGCGACCTGCTGCTGGAGGTCGAATATGCGGCGCATCCGCAGTTCGAGGTGGATGGCCGCAACATCATCCACGTGGTGCAGGTCGCCCCATGGGAAGCGGCACTGGGCTCGACCGTCAGCGTCCCTACGCTGGGTGGGCATGTCGAACTGAAAGTACCGCCTAATTCCGAAGCCGGAAGAAAGCTTCGCCTTCGCGGTCGAGGCCTTCCCGGAGACTCCCCGGGCGACCAGATCGTCGAGATCGAAGTCGTCGCGCCCAAGCCCCAGAGTGTCAGCCAGATACAGGCGTACGAAACGCTGCGCGACGCATTCGACCTCGACTGGCGACGCTGAGTAGCGCGTCACGGAAGGCCGCGGGCCCGAACTGGAATGCCGAAGGTGCCAGTCTTGTGGGCGCGCGGAGCGGGGCCGCGATGAGCCTTGAGGGACGTGCGCCGGTGTGCGGCTGGCTCAGCCTGGCATCAGCTGGCCGATGAGCTCGGCCAGTTCGTCATCATTGAACGGTTTGGTGATGTAGGCCTTTGCACCCTGGCGCATGCCCCAGACGCGGTCGGTATCGAGATCCTTCGTCGTCACCAGCACCACGGGAATGTGTTTCGTGGTCGCCTCACGCGAGATGGCGCGCGTCGCCTGGAAACCGTTGAGGTTAGGCATCACCACGTCCATCAGGATCAGGTCGGGCAGTTCGCGCTTGGCCGCTTCCACACCCGCGGCACCATCTTCCGCGGTCAGGGCCTCATGCCCAAGCTTTTCGACGAGGCGTCGGATGCCCATCAGCTGGGAGGGCGAGTCGTCGACGATCAGGATTCGGGCCATGGCAGGTTCTCGGGAGTTGGCCGATTCTAACGTAACGGTCCGGATCACCGCTGCGCAGGAAGCCTAGAGGACCACCAGCGTACGCCCGAGCGATTGACCTTCCAGCATCGAGTCGAAGATAGGCGCCAGGCCTTCCAGCGGGACTTCGCGGGTGAGGATGAGGTCGAGGTGCACCGGCTTCCAGTCATCGGCGAGGCGCTTCCAGACGCGTTCCCGGATATCGCGCGCGGTGCCCGCTGACGCCACGCCCAGCAGCGAGACACCGCGGATGATGAAGGGCATCACGGTGGTGGCGAGGTCGGCGGACGCGGCAAGGCCAGCGGTAGCGACGTTGCCGTAGGGCGCTGTCTGCGCCAACAGGCTGGCGAGCATCGCGCCACCTGCGTTGTCGAGGCCACCACCGAATCGCGCGGTCTCGATCGGGCGCGTCGATGACAGCACCTCGCGCCCCAGCACCTCCGTCGCACCCAGCTGGCGAAGGTAGTCCCCGTGCGCGGCCTTCCCGCTGATCGCGTGCACTGTGAAGCCAGCCCGGCTGAAGATGTCGACGGCGAGCGAGCCGACCCCCCCCGTCGCCCCGGTGACTGCCAGCGGGCCGTGCTCCGGCTGCTGGCCGTTTTCGAGCATGCGATACAGGGCCAGAGCAGCGGTGAACCCGGCCGTTCCCAGGATCATCGCCTCGCGCAGGTCGAGCCCGGAGGGGAGCGGGATGACGCTGTCGGCCGCCAGGCGGGCGTACTCCGCATAGCCGCCGTCGCGTGTTTCCGACAGGCCCGAACCGGTGACGAGTACGGCATCGCCTTCGCGATAGCGCGCATCGCGGCTCGCCACCACATGGCCGGCGACATCGATGCCACCGACGAGCGGGAACCTGCGCAGGATTCGCCCGCGCCCGGTGCCTGCGAGCGCGTCCTTGTAGTTGACGGACGAGTACGCGACGCGGATGTCGACCTCACCCGGTTCGAGCGCGTCCAATGTGGTCGGTTCGATGCCGCTGCGATGCCCGGCGGCATCGCCATGAATACGGAATGCACGGAAAGTCTGGTTCATCGGAGTCTGTGGCGGCGGTTGATTTGGATGCGTCCCGCGGATCTAGCGAAGGTCGGCTCGCCGCTTCGCATCCAGCCGCTTGTCCGCTTCGGCAGGGCGGTAGTCATGCATCCACGTGAACATGGCATCCATGTCCTCACCGTGCCATAGATCACGCTGCTGGTCGGGATGCAGAAAACGCTCATCCGTCATGCGGTCGAGCATCCGCATCAGGGGTGTGTAGAAGCCTGCGACGTCCAGAAAGGCGCATGGCTTGTCGCCCAGGCCCAGTTGACGCCAGGTCAGCATCTCGAACATCTCGTCGAGTGTTCCGAACCCTCCGGGCAGCGCTACGAACGCATCGGACAGATCGAACATGCGTGCCTTGCGCGTATGCATGTCGGCGACGACTTCAAGCCGCGTCAGGCCACGGTGAGCGACTTCCCAGTTCACCAGTTGCTCGGGGATGACACCAATCACCTTGCCACCGGCCGCCAGCGCGGCATCGGCCACGATGCCCATCAGACCGACATTGCCGCCGCCATAGACCAGCGTGATGCCATCTGTGGCAAGGCGGCGCCCGAGCGTTTTTGCGCGCTCGGCATAGGCGGGGTTGCGCCCGGCATTCGAGCCACAGTAGACGCAGACAGCAGTGACGGCTCGATTCATCGATGGCGCCCGATCAGTGCGACGCCGCTGCGTGGGCGACGATACGCACCAGTGCGCCTGGCGGCGGCACATGCCTGCTTCGTAAATGACGGAGCGCGTAGCGCGCGGATACGGTGGCTCCGGTCGCGCGCACGGAATCAGTTCGCCTTGTGGATCGCGCGCTTGTGCACGGCCATGGCGGCATCGTGCACGGCTTCCGACAGCGACGGATGCGCATGGCAGATGCGCGCGAGGTCATCGGCGGAACCCTTGAACTCCATCGTCAGCACGCCTTCGTGCACCAGCTCGGAGACGTTGGCCCCGACGAGGTGCATGCCGAGCACCGTGTCGGTCTCCGCATGTGCGAGCACCTTCACGAAACCCGCGGGCTCGGCCATCGCAACGGCGCGACCGACCGCGGCGAAGGGGAAACTGCCGGCTTTGTACGGGATGCCTTCGGCCTTGAGCTGTTCCTCGGTCCTGCCGACCCACGCGATCTCCGGCTCGGTGTAGATCACCCACGGGATCGTGTCGAAGTTGACGTGGCCCGGCAGGCCCGCGATCAGTTCGGCGACCGCGATGCCTTCCTCGAAGCCCTTGTGCGCGAGCATCGGGCCGCGCACACAGTCGCCGATCGCCCAGACGCCATCGACGCCGGTGTGACAGTGCTCGTCCACCTGGATCTGGCCGCGCTCGTTGATCTGCACGCCGGTACCGTCGGCCAGCAGGCCCTTGGTCGCGGCGCGGCGGCCCACGGCGACGAGCAGCTTGTCGACGACGATTTCCTGCGCAGCGCCCTTGTCGTCGGTGTACGCGACATGCACGCCGTCGGCTTTCACCTCGGTATTCGACACCTTGCAGCCGAGGCGGATGTCGAGCCCCTGCTTCTTGAACTCGCGCGCGGCGACTTTGGAAGCTTCGCCATCCGCCGCCGACAGGAACGTCGGCATGCCTTCGAGGATCGTGACCTGCGCGCCGAGCCGGTTCCACACGCTGCCGAGCTCCAGCCCGATCACGCCGGCGCCGATCACGCCGAACCGCCTGGGCACTTCGGTGAAGTCGAGCCCGCCCACGTTGTCGACGATGTGCTCGCCGAACTTCGCGAACGGCAACTCGATCGAGTCGGAACCCGCAGCGATGATGACGTTCGTGCCCTTGAGCTCGACCGTGCTGCCATCGTGCTGCTTCACGCTCACGATATTGCCCGGCAGCAGCGTGCCGAAGCCGAAGAACGCGCTCACCTTGTTCGCCTTGAACAGTGCCGCGATGCCGCCGGTGAACTGTTTGACGATCTTGTCCTTGCGGCCGACCATCGTGCCCACGTCGATCTTCGCGTTGTCCGCGCTGATGCCGTGCTCGGCGAAGATGTGGCCCATGTTCCAGAACTGGCGCGACGAATCGAGCAGGGCTTTCGACGGAATACAGCCCACGCGCAGGCAGGTGCCGCCCAGGGCCGGCTTGCCGTCCTTCCCGAGCGCTGCATCGATGCAGGCGGTTTTCAGGCCGAGCTGCGCGGCGCGGATAGCCGCGTGGTAGCCCGCGGGGCCGCCGCCGATCACGACGACATCGAATTGCTGCTGTTCAGTCATTTCGTTTGCTCTAGGGAATAGGGAATGGGGATTAGAGAGCCGGTGGAGGAAGGGATTTCGATTGCCTGATCCTCATCCCGACTCCCGGCGCTTCACATTCCCAGCAGCATGCGGTGCGGGTTCTCGAGCTGGTTCTTGATGTCGACCAGGAACAGCACCGCGTCCTTGCCATCGATGATGCGATGGTCGTAGCTCAGCGCGATGTACATCATCGGCGCCGCGATGACCTGGCCGTTCTCGACGATCGCGCGCTCCTTGATGGCGTGCATGCCCAGGATGGCCGACTGCGGCGGGTTCACGATCGGCGTCGACATCAGCGAGCCGAAGGTGCCGCCATTGGTGATCGTGAACGTGCCGCCCTGCAGGTCGTCGAGACCGAGCTTGCCATCGCGTGCTTTCTTCGCGTATTCGCCGATGCTCTTCTCGATATCGGCGAATGACATGCGCTCGACGTTGCGAAGTACCGGCGTGACGAGGCCCTTGTCGGTCGACACCGCGATCGAGATGTCGGCATAGCCGTGGTAGATCACGTCATTGCCGTCGACCGAGGCATTCACGATCGGGTGGCGCTGCAGCGCGTTCGCCGCGGCCTTGGCGAAGAAGCTCATGAACCCGAGCTTGATGCCGTTGGCCTTGACGAAGTCGTCCTGCAGCTCCGAACGCATCGCCATGACCTTGCCGAGGTTGACTTCGTTGAACGAGGTCAGCATCGCGATGGAATTCTTCGACTGCATCAGGCGCTCGGCGATTCGGGCGCGCATGCGCGTCATCGGCACGCGCTCTTCCGGGCGCGCGCCGCCCGTGACACCCGCGCCGCCGGACTTCGCGTAGTTGACGATGTCTTCCTTCGTCACCGCGCCGCGGCGGCCGGTGCCAGCCACGTCGGCCGCGTTGACGCCCGAGCTCTCGGCGGCGAAGCGCGCGCCCGGTGGCAGCTGCGCATTCGCGCCTGGCGCGGGCTGCTGCGGCGCGGACTTCGGCATCACCGGCTGCGCTTCATTCGTTGTCGCGGCGTCGTTCTTCGCGTCGATGGCCTTGTCGGCCTTCGACTCGCCGGCGATGGGCGCAGACGGCGCGGTCGCGGTGGCGCCGGCCTCGACGACGGCGATCACCTGCTCGCTGTTGACCGTCGCGCCGGTCTCGAACCTGATTTCCTTCAGCACGCCATCGACGGGCGAGGGCACTTCGAGCACGACCTTGTCGGTCTCGAGATCGACAAGGTTCTCGTCACGCTTGACCGCGTCGCCCGGCTTCTTGTGCCAGGTGGCGATGGTGGCGTCGGAGACCGACTCGGGCAGCACGGGGACCTTGATTTCGGTGCTCATCGGTAAAGCGTCCTTGGAGAAGATCGACGTTCGTGGGAACGACAGGGGTCAGCACACGGGCTACTCGTCGCAGTTCTCGCCGTTGGCCGGATTGACAAGCGCATCGGCGACCAGCTGTGCCTGCTCGCGCACGTGGTCGGCGAAGTGGCCGGCGGCGGGCGAAGGCGAGCGCGGACGGCCCGCGTAGTGGAGGGACTGCTTCGAGCCGAGGCAGGCCACGAGGTGGTGGCGGATCTGGTACCAGGCGCCCTGGTTCATGGGCTCTTCCTGGCACCAGACGACGTCCTTCATCGCGTACTTCGCCAGTTCGGCCTTGAGCGCGGCGCGCGGGAACGGGTAGAGCTGCTCGATGCGGATCAGGGCTACGTCGTCGGCGCCGCGCTTGTGCATGTCTTCCAGCAGGTCGAAATAGACCTTGCCGCCGCAGAGGACGATGCGCTTCACCTTCTTCGGATTCGCCGCGGCATCGGGAATGAGCGCCTGGAAGGAGCCATTCGCGAGGTCGTCGAGCGATGACACCGCGAGCTTGTGGCGCAGCAGCGATTTCGGCGTCATCACCACCAGGGGCTTGCGCGTGGTCATGCGCATCTGGCGGCGGATCATGTGGTAGGCCTGCGCCGGCGTGGTCGGTGTGCAGACAAGCATGTTGTCGAGCGCGCAGAGTTGCAGATAACGCTCCAGGCGCGCCGAACTGTGTTCGGGGCCCTGGCCTTCGTAGCCATGTGGCAGCAACAGCGTCAGCCCGCACAGGCGGCCCCACTTGGCCTCGCCCGAGGACAGGAACTGGTCTATCACCACCTGCGCACCGTTGGCGAAATCGCCGAACTGGCCTTCCCAGATGTCGAGTGTCATCGGGTCGGCGGTGGCATAGCCGTATTCGAAGCCCATCACCGCTTCCTCGCTCAACAGCGAGTCGATGATGGTGGCGTCGACCGGGTTGGCCACCAGTTCGCGCAGCGGGAGATACACCTCGTCCGTTGCCTGGTCGTGCAGGATCGCGTGTCGATGGAAGAATGTGCCGCGGCCGCTGTCCTGCCCGACCAGCCGTAGTCGATAGCCTTCCGTGAGCAGCGTGGCGTAGGCGAGGTTTTCGGCGAAGCCCCAGTCCGCGGCGAGTTCGCCGGCGGCCATCCTGCGACGGTCCTCGTAGATCTTCGCGACGCGCGGATGCAGCCTGATGCGTTCGGGAATCGTGATGATCCGCGTGGCGAGCTCGACGAGCCTCGCCTTCGCGAACGTCGTGTCCACCGGATCGGACAGCCGGCCTGACAGGTAAGCGGACCAGTCGACAGTGAATTCGTCGGGCGTGACGTCCACGATCTGCGTGGTCACCTCGCCTTCGTCCATGCGCGTGCGGAAAGCGTCGACGACCGCCTGCGCATCGGCATCGGTGATCACGCCTTCGGAAACCAGCTGCTTCGCGTACAGCTCACGTGGCGTCGGATGCTTGCGGATGACCTGGTACATCAGTGGCTGCGTCGCGGCGGGCTCGTCGGCCTCGTTGTGGCCGTGGCGGCGGTAGCAGACGAGGTCGATGACGACGTCGCGGCCGAACGTATTGCGAAAGTCGAGCGCGAGTTCGCCGCAGAAGAGCACGGCGTCCGGGTCGTCACCGTTCACGTGCAGCACCGGCGCGCCGACCATCTTCGACACGTCGGTGCAATACAGCGTCGAACGCGCGTCCTGGCGCTCACTGGTGGTGAAACCCACCTGGTTGTTGATGACGATGTGCACCGTGCCGCCGACCGCGAAACCGCGTGCCTGCGACATCTGGAACAGTTCCATCACCACGCCCTGGCCGGCGAACGCGGCATCGCCATGCATCAGCACCGGCAGTACCTGGCGGCGGCCGTCATCACCGCGGCGCGTCTGCCGTGCCCGCACGGAGCCGGCGACCACCGGGTCCACGATCTCCAGGTGCGACGGATTGAACGCGAGCGCGACATGCACCGGGCCGCCCGGCGTGGCGACGTCGGCCGAAAAACCCATGTGGTACTTCACGTCGCCCTGGTGGGCGAGGTCGGAATGGATGTGTTCGAACTTGCCTTCGAACTCATTGAACAGGTCGCGCGGCGGCTTGCCGAGCGTGTTCACGAGCACGTTGAGGCGGCCGCGGTGGGCCATGCCGATCACGACTTCCTTCGTGCCCTGCGTGCCGGCGCGGCGGATGAGGTCGTCCATCAGTGGGATGAGTGCGTCGCCGCCTTCCAGCGAGAAACGCTTCTGGCCGACGTACTTGGTGCCGAGGTAGCGCTCCAGCCCATCGGCGGCGGTGAGGCGCTCCAGCACGCGGCGCCGATCCTCCGCATTGCGTGCGAAGCGGCCGCCGGCACGCTCCAGCCGCTCGTATACCCAC
>SCUY01000251.1 GCA_004322525.1 Lysobacter sp.
GCTGGACGATCCACCTGGACGGTCGGCGTCGCGGTGCCGGCCGCGGTCGCGGGTGCAACGCAGCCGGCGCGCCTGCAATTGCGCTCCAATCTCATCGGCACCGCGCTCGACCTTCCGGCCCCGTTGCTCAAGCCTGCATCACAGGCGCTGGCTGCATCGGTGGATACGCCGCTTCCTATGGGCAGTGGCGAAGTCGTCGTCGGCCTGGGCAACCTGGCTACCGTGCGCGCGCGTTCGGTGCAGGGCCGCACCGGCGTGCGCGTGGTGCTCGGCCGTGGTGATGTCGGCGAACCGCCGTCGTTACCGGGGCTGGTTGCCACCGGACAGGCGGCGCAGCTCGATGCCCTCGAATGGGTCGCCTTCGCTCGGGGCGGCACAGGGGGCGGCAAGGGGGGGTTGCCCCTGCAGCGCGTCGACATCACCGCGCAGCGGATGGCGTTGCTGGGAGGAGCCTTCGCCGATACCCGCCTGCAGGTCTCGCCGGTTCAGGCAGGCCTGCTGCTGCGGGCTGACGGCGCCACCCTGTCCGGAAGCGCGACCATCCCGGCCGGCGACGGCGCGATCACGGCCCGTTTCGCACGTGTGCACTGGAAAGGCACGGCCGACATGTCGAAAGTCGCCAGTGCGGTGATCGACGGGCGCCCTCGCATGGTGGGCGATGCACGCCAGCCCGGTGCGCCGGCGGTGGATTTCGACCCGGCCTCGATACCGGCGTTGTCGGTCGATATCGATGACCTGCGCATGGGCAGCGCACAGCTGGGCTCCGCGCGGCTGCGCTCGCGCCCGGCCGCCAACGGCATGCGGCTTGACCAGTTCAGTGCACGCGGGCGTGGCCACCGCATCGATGCCAGTGGTGAATGGAGCGGCCGCGGCCCGTCGCTGCGCACGCGTCTGGCGGCCTCGGTGGTCAGCGACGATTTCGGCACCCTGCTGCAGGCCTTGGGGCTGGGGGGGCAGCTCGGCGAAGGCAAGGGCATGGCGCGTTTCGAGGCGACATGGCCGGGCGCACCGACCGATTTCCAGGCCGGCAGCGTTCAGGGCAGCCTCGCGGTGGATGTGAAGAACGGCCATCTGCTGGAGGTCGAACCCGGCGCGGGGCGTGTACTTGGCTTGTTGAGTCTGGCGCAGCTCCCGCGCCGCCTGACGCTGGACTTCGGCGATTTCTTCTCCCGTGGCTTCGCGTTCAACCGGCTGTGGGGGAATGTGCGCCTGGGCGGAGGATTCGCGCGCAGTGACGATCTCGCCATTCGCGGGCCCGCTGCCGACATCGATATCCGCGGTGCGGCCAACCTGCGCCAGCAGACCTTCGACCAGACGATCGAGGTGCGCCCCAGGTCGGGCAACCTGCTGACTGCGGTTGGCGCGCTGGCGGGTGGCCCGGTCGGTGCCGCGATCGGCGCCGCCGCCAACGCGGTGCTGTCCAGGCCGCTCGGCCAGATCGGCGCCAAGACCTACCGCGTCACCGGCCCATGGGCCGAGCCCAAGGTCGAAGTGATGTCGCGCAGCCAGTCCCGCGCCGCGGCGATCGCGCGTGTTCCGGCCGGTTGAAGCGCGTCACGCCGCCTCCCATAGTGTCCGAAGGCCGCACGCGGCCGTTTCCTATTACTGGATGATCGATGAGCGCATTGCTGCAGACCGCTGAATCCCGCCTGCTCGCGCCTGCGGGCCTCGATGTCGCGGGGCTGGACCGGGCCTTCGGTGCGCTGGTGGCACCCGGGGTGGACTACGGCGACCTCTATTTCCAGCACAGCCGCCGCGAAAGCTGGACGGTCGAGGACGGCATCGTCAAGGACGGTGCGCATTCGATCGAGCAGGGCGTCGGGGTGCGCGCCATCAGCGGCGAGAAGACCGGCTTTGCCTATTCCGACGAAATTGATAGCAGGGCACTGATGGAAGCCGCGCAATCGGCGCGGGCGATCTCCAAGGGCAGCGTCGTAGGCGCGGCGCTGCAAGGTGACCGGCCGATGGTGCGTGCCAGCGGTCGCGATCTCTACATGGCGACGGACCCGATCGACGCGCTGGGCAACGAGCAGAAAGTGGAAGCGCTGCGGCGCGTCGACTGCCTGCTGCGCGCGGCCGATCCGCGCGTGAAACAGGTGACGGTGAGCCTGTCGGGTGGCGTCGACACGGTGCTTGTCGCGCGGAGCGACGGCCGCATCGCCGCTGACGTGCGCCCCCTGGTACGTCTGAACGTGCAGGTGATCGTCGAGCACGGCGGGCGACGCGAGCAGGGCTATGCAGGCTGCGGAGGGCGCTACGGCTACGAGGAACTGCTCGGCGGTGACCGCCCCGAAAAGCTCGCGCGTGAAGCCCTGCGGCAGGCGCTGGTGAACCTGGAGGCGGTGGCGGCGCCGGCGGGCATCATGCCGGTCGTGCTCGGCAGTGGCTGGCCCGGCGTTCTCCTGCACGAAGCGGTGGGGCACGGCCTGGAGGGCGATTTCAACCGCAAGGGCACGTCCACGTATGCAGGCCGCATCGGCCAGCGCGTGGCTTCTCCGGGCGTCACCATCGTCGACGACGGCACGCTGCCGGGCCGCCGTGGCTCGCTCAACATCGATGACGAGGGCGAGCCGACGAACTGCACGACGCTGATCGAGGACGGCGTGCTGGTGGGCTACATGCAGGACTCGCTCAATGCGCGGCTGATGGGCATGGCACCCACCGGCAACGGCCGCCGCGAATCCTTCGCCCACCTGGTGATGCCGCGGATGACCAATACCTACATGCTCGCCGGCACGCATGATCCGCAGGAAATGATCCGTTCGGTGAAGAAGGGCCTGTATGCCGTGAACTTCGGCGGCGGGCAGGTCGACATCACCTCGGGCAAGTACGTGTTCTCGGCGACGGAGGCGTACCTGATCGAGGACGGGCGTGTCACGACGCC
>SCUY01000037.1 GCA_004322525.1 Lysobacter sp.
AACACGCGCCGCTTCCCGGCGAAGGCCGAAACCAGCATCAACAGCGTGCTTTGCGGAAGATGGAAGTTGGTCACCAACGCATCGACCGTGCTGATGCGATAGCCGGGCAGGATGAACAGCCGTGTCTCGCCGGCGAACGGTGCCAGCGACACGCTGCCGTCCGCATCGCGTCGGGTGGCGCTTTCCAGCGCCCGCACCACCGTCGTACCCACCGCCACTACGCGTCCGCCCGCCTCGCGCGTCCGCCGGATCTGCTCGACCAGTGCCGCGCCCACGTTGATCCATTCGCTGTGCATCACGTGGTCCTTGACCTCATCGGCGCGCATGGGCTGGAACGTGCCCGCGCCGACATGCAGCGTCACGTGGCCGAACTCCACGCCCATCGCGTCCAGCGTCGAGAGCAGGGGCTGGTCGAAATGCAGGCCGGCAGTCGGCGCGGCGACGGCCCCGATCTCGCGGGCGAACACGGTCTGGTAACGCTCGATGTCATCGGCGCCGGGTTCGCGCTGGATATAGGGTGGAAGCGGAAGGCGGCCTGCCCGCAGAAGCCAGGTCTCGAGCGGTTCGTCGACTGCGAAATCGAGCAGGAAGAATTCACCTTCCCGGCCGAGCACGCGCGCGCTGCCGCCGGCATCGAGCGCGATGAGGGCTCCTTCCTTCGGTGTTTTGCTCACCCCGAGTTGCACGCGGGCCCGACCGCCGCCAAGCAGCCGCTCGATCATGATCTCGACGCGCCCGCCGGAAGCCTTGCGGCCGAACAGGCGCGCAGGGATCACGCGCGTGTCGTTGAACACGAGCAGGTCGCCGCGGCGCAGCAGCGAGGGAAGGTCGCGGAAATGACGATCGTCGAACGGCGCATTCCCCTCCGGCACGACAAGCAGCCGGCTCGCCGACCGCTCCGGCAGCGGAACCTGGGCGATCAGCCCGGTCGGCAGTTCGTAATCGAAATCGGACTTTTTCAAGCGTGACTTGCCAGGTTTTGTGCAGTCGCAGCGCGTGCGGACGGCCGCACAGTGTACCGGCGCGCCCCCTCCCGGATGGGGGTTATCGGTGGCAAGGGCGCGTGATAGCATGGACGCAACCTTTTGAATGGAAACGGAAAACGCTCTCGCGCGGGCTTCCGCGTCGACTGTTTCCTGGCGTTTCCCGTCGCAACCTGGAGCCGTGTCATGTCCAAGCCGTCCACCGCCGCCGCTGCCCTCCTCGCGCCGCTGCGCGCCCGCGGCGGGGTTCGCCGCACCCCGGGTCTGGATGACGCGACCATCGAGCGTTTCGCGGCCTCGCATCCGGACCTGCAGGCCGCCATCGAAGCGGCGGCGCACGAGTTCGCCCGCGTGAAGGACGAGTTCGCCAGCCTGCTGGACCTGGACGAGGACGCCCAGATCGATGCCGTGCAGGCGGGTTTCGTGAATTTCTACCCGGACGATGCGGTGAACCCGTATGTGGCACTGGCAGCCCGTGGCCCGTGGGTCGTCACCCTCAAGGGTGCGGTACTCCACGATTCGGGCGGCTACGGCATGCTCGGCTTCGGTCATACGCCGGCTGCGGTGATCGAAGCGATGGCGAAGCCGCAGGTGATGGCCAACATCATGACGCCGTCGCTCGCGCAGTTCCGCTTCGAGCATGCGCTGCGTGCCGCCGTTGGACTGAACCGTGGCGGGTGCCCGTACGAGCGCTTCTTCTGCCTGAATTCCGGTTCCGAGGCCGTCTCGCTGGCCGCGCGTATCGCTGATGCGAACGCGAAGCTGATGACCGATCCGGGTGCGCGCCACGCAGGCCGCACGATCAAGCGCCTCGTCGTGCGCGGCAGCTTCCATGGCCGCACCGAGCGCCCGGCGCTGTATTCCGACTCGTCGCGCAAGACCTACGTGCAGTATCTGGCGAGCTATCGCGGCGAGGATTCGGTGATCACCGTCGAGCCTTACGACGTCGATGCGCTGCGTCGTGCATTCACTGACGCCGATGCCAATGGCTGGTTCATCGAGGCGATGTTCCTCGAACCGGTCATGGGAGAAGGCGATCCGGGCCGCAGCGCCCCCCGCGCCTTCTACGACGCCGCCCGTGAACTGACCCGTGACCACGGCGCGCTGCTTCTGGTCGATTCGATCCAGGCCGGGTTGCGCGCGGCCGGTGTGCTCTCGATCGTCGACTACCCCGGCTTCGAGAACGCCGACGCGCCCGACATGGAGACCTATTCGAAGGCGTTGAATGCGGGCCAGTACCCGCTGTCCGTGCTGGCCGTGAATGCACGCACGGCAGCGCTCTATCGCAAGGGCCTGTACGGCAACACGATGACGACGAATCCGCGCGCGCTCGACGTCGCCTGCGCGGTGCTGCAGCAGATCACCCCCGAGGTGCGCGAGAACATCCGCCTGCGTGGGCGCGAAGCTCTCGAGCGGCTGGAAGCGCTGCGCGCGGAATCGGGCGGGATGATCACCCGCGTACAGGGCACTGGCCTGCTCTTCTCCTGCGAGCTCGCTTCGCAGTTCAAGTGCTATGGCGCGGGCTCGACCGAAGAATGGCTGCGCGAGCGTGGCATCGGCGTCATCCATGGCGGGGTGAATTCGCTGCGTTTCACACCGGCGTTCACGATCACCAGCGAGGAGCTGGAGATGGTCGTCGGCATGGTCAAGCGCGCCCTGACAGAGGGGCCGCGGGCCGAACAGGCGGCGGCTGCCTAGCCTGTCGTCACACGGAGCCGAAAAGGCCGGGGCAGCCCGGCCTTTTCCGTTTACGCCCGGCCCGGCTTTCAGTACCGCAGATTCATCGCTGCTAGCGCGATGCCATGCAACGAGGAGAGCAACAGTACCGTCCAGGTGAGCAGCGTTCCCCAGAAGCGCCCGATCGAATAGCCCTCGCTGCGGGACAGGCCATACGCATGCAGCAGGCGTGCAGCCAGCAGTGTCGAACCCAGCACGACGATGGCCCAGCGCCCGGCGCCTGCCATCTCGTCGAGCGCCAGCAGCAACAGCACAAACGGCACGGTCTCGACGAAGTTGCCGTGCACGCGGATGCGCCGCAGCAACTCGATGTCGCCCCCATCACCCAGACCGACTTTGCGACCACGGCGCAAGCGCACGATCGGGACCAGCAGCGCGAGCAGCAACAGGCCATGCAGGCCTGCGAACAGCAGGGTGACGTTGGGCATCAGTGTTTCCCCCCGGTGAGCGCACGAATCAGGAACCACAGGCCGGCGAGCGAACCGATGGCCAGCGCGATCAGCCACGGACGCAACTGCCGGGCCGGCTCGCGGGTCGCTGCGGCGATATCCACGGCGGGGCGCACCGCGGCGGGCGCAGCCGCTGCCCGGGCGCTCAGGGCCCATACCCCGTCGCGCAATTCGATCTTGCCGGCGAGCGGCGGCAGCACCAGCTCATGCCAGGTGATGCGCACATCGCCGATCTGCGGATCGAGCGGATTGAAGGCGCTCCCCATTCCATCGCCCTCGGGCTGGAAGCTGGCTGCCAGGTTACCCGGCAGGTGCGAGAAACCGGGACGCAGCGTTGCCCACTGACCGAGCAGGCGAACGGTATCGAGCGGCAATGGATGGCCATCCAGCGTGACGCGGCCCACCCACCACTGGCGATTACGCACCGGAAGGCGGGGTGGATTGCGATGTGCTTCGTCGAAATCGCCGGAGTCGATCAGCGCGTTGTTCCAGACGCTCGAATAGCCGCGTGCATCGCGTCGCCACTGATACATCTCGACGCGGCGCTCAAGGCCGAACTGGCCGGATTCCACACCGAAGTCAGGATCGCGCAGCACGCGGTCCGGCTTCGGCTCTCCTTCCGGCAACGTCTGCGCCCGGCCCGAGGCCATGCAGGCCATCAGCGTCGCCAGCAGGAACACCGTGCGCTTCATGCGGTTGACAGCATCCGTGCCTGCAGCGATGGCACTTCATTCATCGTGATGAAACGCCCTTCCGGCGACTTAGCCACACGTGCCAGCGCACAGCCCGGATCGTGGGTGAAATACAGGTGTACGTCACGCGTCAGCATGTCGTCGAGGAACGCCTTTTTTTCGTCGATCAGCAACTCGGCATTGCGGTCATAGCCCATGGTGATCGGCACGTGCACCCAAGGGCGGCCGGGAATGAGGTCCGCGCAGAAGACCACGCCGCCGTGAGCGCGCCCCGATGCATCGACGGGGCCGGATATCTCGGCCAGCATGAGGCCCGGCGTATGGCCATCGCTGAAGTGGAAACGCACCGAGTCGCCCAGCGTGGCGCAGTGCGCGCCGTCGACGAGTTCGAGCCTGCCGGTCGCCTCGAGCAGGCCGGGAAGCGCGGGGATGAAACTGGCGCGATCCCTCTCATGTGGATCCAGCGCACGCTCGTAATGCCGTCGGCTCACGACATACCGCGCGTTCGGGAACACGAGCGTCGGCGCCAGCCCCTCGACCCAGCGCGCGAGAAGCCCGCCGGCGTGATCGAAATGCAGGTGCGAGAGGACGACGACATCGATGTCCTCGGGCGCGAAGCCGGCCTGCGCGAGCGAATCGAGAAGCACATGACGATCTTCGACAACGCCGAAACGATCGCGCAGTTTCGGCTCGAAAAAGGCACCGATGCCGGCCTCGAACAGCACCGTCTTCCCAGCCAGCGGCGCGGCCAGCAGCGCCCGGCAGGCGAGGTCGATGCGGCCCTGCTCATCCGGCGGCGCCCAGCGGCTCCAGAGCGCGCGCGGCGCATTGCCGAACATCGCGCCCCCATCGAGTTTCTGGCTGTTGCCGAGAATCGACCAGAGTTTCATTCCCGTGCCCCGTCATGGCCCCGGCCATGATCGGCCATCGCGTGAGAGAACGAAACCTCCGCGATGGCCGGCGGTGTGAGTCAGCCCCGGGGGCCGCCCATGACCGGAAGGATCGCGCCGTTCACGTACGAACCGGTCACCGGAGACGCGAGGAAGACATAGGCAGGTGAAATTTCCTCCGGTTGGGCGGGGCGGCGCATGTCGCTGTCCTGCCCGAACTTCGCGACATCCGCCGCCGGTTTGTCGGCCGGGTTCAACGGCGTCCATACCGGCCCGGGCGCTACGGCATTCACCCGGATACCGCGATCAAGCAGGTTGCTCGCCAGCGACATCGTGAAGGCGTTGATGGCGCCCTTCGTC
Source organism: Lysobacter sp. (assembly GCA_004322525.1). GTDB lineage: Bacteria > Pseudomonadota > Gammaproteobacteria > Xanthomonadales > Xanthomonadaceae > Cognatilysobacter. The sequence goes on from SCUY01000037.1 coordinate 5,112, forward strand.
GCCGAATAGTCGAGCAGTTTCGGGTTGCCGAACAGCGCGGTCTCCGAACTCGTATTGATGATGCAGGCGCCGCGCTGCAGGTGCGGCAGCGCGGCGCGCGCCATGTGGAAATAGCCGCCGATGTTGGTCTGCAGCGTCTGCATGAGGTGGTCGTCGGTGATGTCCTCGAGCGACTTCGCATGTTGCTGGTAGGCGGCATTGTTGACGAGGATGTCGAGCCGGCCGAACGCCTCCACGACCTGTGTCACGGCGCTGTCGCAAAAGGCGGCATCGCGGACATCTCCCGCGATCGCGAGGCAGCGGCGGCCCTCGGCTTCCACGAAACCGCGCGTGGCCTTCGCATCCTGGTGTTCGTCGAGATAGAGCACGGCGACATCGGCGCCTTCACGAGCGAACAGCACGGCGACGGCGCGACCGATGCCGGAATCGCCGCCAGTGATGATCGCCACCCTGTCCTGCAGCTTCCCGCTGCCGGTATACCCCGATGCGAGGAATCGGGGCTCGAGGTCGAGTTCATGCTCGTTGCCGGGCTTGGCCAGGTGCTGGCGGGGCAAGGGGTTTTCCGGCTGCGCGTGGATCCCTGCCTGGACCGCACGCTTACGGCCGGGGTCGCCAGTCTTCGCCTTCTTCTCACTGCTGTCGATGCGCTGCTGGATCGCGCGCTGCGCTTTCGCTGTGGCCGCCGCCTGTGCGCGGAACGTGTCAGGTTTCTTGCTGGTGGCCATGCGCCTCTCCCGCCCGTGTGCCGTTGCGCCAACTTGCGGCAAGCATCGCGGTGGGCCGGAAAAGGCATGGTGAGGATGCGGGCCGGATGCCGGCCACGGCGTACCCGCGGCTG
>SCUY01000252.1 GCA_004322525.1 Lysobacter sp.
GGCCCAGCAGCGGGATGTTCCGCCCTGCACACTGGGCGATGGTTGCCCGCCCTATCCCAGCAATGCACCCGCGCGTTACGTGCTTGAGCTCAATGCGGGTCAGGCGGCGGCAATGGGCCTCAAGGATGGGGTGCGGATCACGTTCAGCCCTGGCATCACGCCGACACGTTGAGACCTATCAGATCTCGGTCATCTCGAAGTCGTCCTTGGTGACGCCGCAATCCGGGCACGTCCAGGTATCGGGCACATCCGCCCACCGCGTGCCGGGAGCGAGGCCCTCCTCGGGAATGCCGACCGCCTCGTCGTAGATGAAGCCGCAGACGACGCACATCCAGGTGCGGAACGGGGCAGTCGCGGCAGTCTCGGACATGGGCGGATAATGCACAGGATTCGGGGCCGCATTGTCCCATCCACGCGATCCCGTGCAAGCGCAGACATGAACACCCACCCCATGCGGTGGCCGCGACGCGGCCTGTATGCCATCACGCCGGACGAACCCTCCACCGCACGGCTGCTTGCGCGTGTTGAACCGGTGCTGCTGGCAGGTGCCGCACTCGTGCAGTACCGCAACAAGTGCGTCGATGAAGGCCTTGCGCTGGAGCAGGCGCGAGCCTTGCGTGATTTGTGCGCGCATCATGGAATCCCTTTCATCGTCAACGACGATGTCGCGCTCGCCGCGGCAGTCCAGGCCGACGGTGTGCATCTGGGCAGCGCCGACACGCTCATCGCCGATGCGCGCGCGCAGCTGGGCGACGGCGCAATCATCGGTGCCTCCTGCTATAACGACCTGGCACTGGCACGGGCCGCGGTGGCAGCCGGCGCCGACTATGTGGCTTTCGGTGCGTTCTATCCGTCCGGCACCAAACCGGCGGCGCGACGTGCTCCCCTGTCATTGCTGCAAGACACCGCAATGCTCGGCGTTCCGCGCGTCGCCATCGGCGGCATCACGCCCGCGAACGTCGGCCCCCTGCTGCAGGCGGGCGCCGATCTGATCGCCGTCATCGGCGGGCTGTTCGACAACAGCGACACAGGCACCGCTGCGCGATCCTACATTTCCCGCCTCGAGGAATTTTCCGCATGAATCACTCCCGCTCGGAGGCACTGTTCGCACGTGCCTGCGACCTGCTGCCCGGCGGTGTCAATTCGCCCGTGCGCGCGTTCCGCTCCGTCGGTGGTACGCCGTTCTTCGCGCAGCGCGCGGAAGGTGCCTGGCTGTTCGATGTCGATGGCAACCGCTATATCGACTATGTCGGATCATGGGGCCCGATGATCGCGGGCCATGCGCATCCGCAGGTGCTCGACGCGGTGGCGCGGACGATGCGCGACGGTTTGAGCTTCGGCGTGCCGAACGCGCTCGAAGTCGACATGGCCGAAGCGATCACGCGCATCGTTCCGGGCTGCGAGATGGTGCGGATGGTCAATTCGGGTACCGAGGCGACGCTGTCGGCGATACGCCTGGCGCGCGGCGCCACCGGCCGCTCGCGCATCGTCAAGTTCGAAGGCTGCTACCACGGCCATGGCGACAGCTTTCTGGTCAAGGCCGGCAGTGGCGTCATGACGCTCGGCCTGCCCAATTCGCCTGGCGTTCCGGCAGCACTGGCCGATCTGACACTGACGCTTCCGTACAACGATTTCGATGCAGCGACGGCGCTGTTCGACCGCGCCGGGCAGGATATCGCCGCGCTTATCATCGAGCCTGTCGTCGGCAACGCGAATTGCATTCTGCCGCGCGAGTGCTACCTGCAGCATCTGCGCGAGTTGTGCACGCGACATGGCACCATCCTTATCTTCGACGAGGTGATGACCGGCTTCCGCGTGGCACCTGGTGGCGCGCAGCAGCGCTATGGCGTGACGCCGGATCTCTCCACCTTCGGCAAGATCATCGGCGGTGGCATGCCGGTGGGCGCCTATGGAGGGCGACGCGAACTGCTACGGCAGATCGCACCTTCCGGGCCCATCTACCAGGCAGGAACACTCAGTGGCAATCCGGTGGCGATGGCAGCGGGCCTGGCGACGCTTGCGCTGATAGAAGCCCCCGGATTCCACGATCGGCTGGAGCAGGCTACCCACCGGCTTTGCGACGGCCTCGAGTCGGCTGCGCGTGCGACGGGCGTGGCCTTCCACACCACCCGGCTGCCGGGAATGTTCGGCCTGTATTTTCGCCACGGACCCGTCGAGACACTCGATGACGCCAGGGCCTCCGACACCGCCAGGTTCAACCGCTTCTTCCACGCGATGCTTGAACGCGGCGTCTATTTCGCGCCTTCGGCGTTCGAGGCCGGCTTCATGTCGAGCGCTCATGGCGATACGGAGATCGAACTCACCATCGCGGCGGCGCGCGAGGCTTTTGCCCTCATCGCCGATTGATCATCGACAGCCGCAGGAAGTTGCGGCCTTGCGGCGCGGGAATGTCGCCGCAACATCATGAACCGGTGCCGGGCCGGTAGTCCCGATGCGGAAAAACCGGTGTCACCAGGTGCCGGTATTGGCCATGGACACCCAGGGTTCGGCTGGCGCCAGTGGAGCGTGCTTCTGCAGCAGTTCGACGGAGATGAGGTCCGGCGAGCGCACGAAGGCCATGTGGCCGTCACGCGGAGGACGGTTGATCGTGTAGCCCATCGACAGCAGGTGCGCGCAAGCGGCGTGGATGTCGTCGACGGCGAACGCGAGGTGCCCGAAGTTGCGTGCCGTTCCGTAACTCTCCTCGTCGTAATTCCACGTCAGTTCGATCTCGGATTCAGGGTTCTCCGGTGCCCCGAGGTAGACCAGCGTGAAGCGGCTCTGCGGATAATCGCGGCGGCGGGTTTCGACGAGGCCAAGACCCTCGCACCAGAAGCGCAGCGAAGCGTCGAGGTCGCGTACGCGGACCATGGCGTGCAGGTATTTCATGCCTCCGGCTCCAGGAACAGGTCGGGCAGCAGGCGCTGCGAGGGATCGACGGCATAGCCTGCGAAATCGGTGATGCTGGCCTCGCGCAACACCTCCTCGTCGATGAAAAAACGGCCGCCGCCTTCGCGCGCGGGGCGCGTCAGGATCACGTGTGCCGCATCCGCCACGATCTCCGGGCGACGGCACTGCACCGCCTCAACGCCCGGAATCATGTTGATGGCATCGGTCGCGATGATCGTCTTCGGCCACAGTGCGTTGATCGCGATGCCGCGATCGCGGAACTCTTCCGCAAGGCCGAGCGTCACGTGGCTCATGCCCATTTTTGCCAGCGTGTAGGCCGTGTGCGGCCCCCACCACTTCGGGTCCAGGCTCGGCGGCGGTGCGAGGGTGAGCACGTGCGGGTCCGGCGCCTGCAGCAGCCAGGGCAGGCAGGCCTGCGAGACGAGGAACGTACCGCGCGCGTTGACCTGCTGCATCAGGTCGAAACGTTTCATTGGCGTATCGAGCGCGCCGCGCAGCCAGATCGCGCTGGCATTGTTCACCAGGATGTCGAGGCCGCCGAAAGTATCGACGGTGGCGGCGACCGCCGCGCGCACCTCGTCCTCCTCGCGGATGTCGCAACGCAGCGCGAGTGCCTGCCCGCCTGCCGCGGCAACTTCCTCGGCGACCGTATGGATCGTGCCAGGCAGTTTCGGATTGGGCACGCCGGACCTGGCGACAATCGCGACGTTGGCGCCGTCGCGTGCGGCGCGCAGGGCGATCGCCCGGCCGATGCCGCGCGAGGCACCGGTGATGAAGAGTGTCTTGCCGGACAGGGTGGTCATGCCTGGTCTCCCCTGCATGCGTGGCGGTTCATGGCTTGGGCCCCTGCCCTTCGTTGTCTTCCCATTTCAGCAGCCGGCGGGTCACGAACCGGTAGGCGGGCTTGCCGGTGGCGAACCAGGCCTGGCGCACCCAGGAATGGCGTCGCAGCACGCGCCGCTCCACCGGCGTGATGGCCTGCGGGCAATACGTGCGCTTGTGCTTGAGCAGGTGGCGCAGATCCTCGCGCGCCAGCAGCCGGATCCAGCGCGAGCGCGCATGGCCGTGGCTGGCCAGCTGGAAATCGATCACCGCCGGGCGGCCGTCGTCGAGCACCAGCCAGTTCGCCTCCTTGGCGAGATCGTTGTGTGCGAGACCGCGCCGATGCAGCCGCTGGAGCAGGTGGCGTGCTTCGCGGAAGTAGGCGATGTCGCCATGTGGCGGGCGTTGGTACATCGCCGCGCCGGCCATGTAGCTGCGGTCGAGCCGGCGACCGGTCCAGTCACGCAGCTGCGGCACTGCATCGAGGCCGGCGACGGCGCGCAGGCCTCGTGCCTCGCGGCGGGCGAGCCACCACGCCGGGAGCCACAGCCACAAGGGAACATGGCGGAGGTCGCGACGTATGAACATGCCGGCCGCATCGCGCATCAGGGCGATCCGGCCGAAGCTGTCGGCCTTCAGCGCCGCCACTTCGACCGCATCGTCGCAGCCGCGCGAGACAGGTGACGGCCGTGATTCGTCATGAACGGAATTCATCGGCGCAGTCTACGCGGCCAGGATCGTGCGCCTGCTTACGCTTTCGCGCGCAGCGGCGATAATCCGGCGATGGAGCCCTCCTGGATCGAGACTGTCACCGCGTGGATCAGCGGCCATCCGCTGGCCGCCGGTGCACTGGTCTTCCTGGTCGCGTTCTGCGATGCGGTGATCGTGCTCGGGCTCGTCGTGCCGGCGCTGCCATTGCTGTTCGCGGTGGGCGCTCTGATCGGGCTCGGGCACGTCAGTGGGCCCTATGCGCTGGCCTGCGCCGCGCTCGGCGCATTCGTCGGCGATGGCATGAGCTTCTGGGTCGGCCGGCGCTGGGGCACGCAGTTGCGCACGCGCTGGCCGTTCTCGCGCTATCCGCAATGGCTGGAGCGTGGTGAAACCCTGTTCCGCCGCCACGGCATGAAAAGCATCCTGATCGCGCGCTTCGTCGGCGCGGTGCGGCCGTTCGTGCCCGCGATCGCCGGCATGCTGCGGTTGCCGGTGCGGCGTTACGTGCTGCCCAGCGCTCTGGCATCACTGCTCTGGGCGGCGGCATTCCTGCTGCCAGGCTGGTTGCTGGGCGCGTCCTACGAGGCTGTCGCCGCTGTCGCCGACCGCCTGGCACTGGTGCTGGGAGCGCTCGTCGTGACCGTGGGGTTGGCATGGGCCGGCGTGCTTTACACGTGGCGGTGGTTTGCCGCGCACGCGGACCAGTTGCTGGCTCGTCTGCTCGGCTGGTCGCGCGCCCATCCCCGGCTGGGGCGATACGCGGTTGCACTGGTCGACCCGAACCGGCCCGAGTCGGCCTCGCTGCTGATGCTGGCCGTCTCCCTGCTGGCGATCAGCTGGATCTGGTTCTCGCTGGTGGCCCTGCTGGTGGCCAGTGGGGGCCCGCTCGGTATCGACTACAGCGTCCACGAATTCATGGGCTCGCTGCGCACGCCGCTCGCCGATCCGCTGATGGCCGCGCTCGCGAGCCTGGGCGATGCGCAGGTGCTCGGGCCTGCGGTGCTGGTCGCCCTGGCCTACCTCGCCTGGCGGCGGCGCTGGATGGCCGCCACCCACTGGCTGGCCGCGGTGGTCTTCGGCCTCGCGCTGACGGCGATGCTCGAAGCGGTGATCGCGATGCCGCGCCCGCCGACCGCGCCGCCCGGCTTCGGCTTCCCGTCGGTGGCGGTGACGATGATGGCGGTGGTGTTCGGCTTCTTCGCGGTGCTGATCGCGCGCGAACTGCCGGGCCGCCGCCGGGTATGGCCTTACCTGCTGGCGGGCGTACTCACAACGCTCGTCGGTTTCGCACGCCTGTATTTCGGCGCGCACTGGGTGAGCGATGTGGTCGGCGGTACGGTGTTCGGGATCGGCTGGCTGCTGATACTGGGCCTGGCCTACCGGCGGCACGTCGCACGCTCGTTCTGGATGCGGCCGCTTGCGATCCTCTTCTACGCCACGTTCGTTACGGCCGCGGCCTGGCATGCATCACGCGCGTCCAACGTATTGCTGCAGCGCTTCGTGCCCGCGCCCGCCTCGCTGGTGCTGGACAGCACGGAATGGTGGAACAACGGATGGCGCCGGCTTCCGGCCCTGCGTGATGACCACGGGCGCCGCGGCCGCTGGCCGCTCGACATCCAGGTGGCTGGCAGCCTCTCGCCGCTGCGTCGCACGCTCGAGGCCCAGGGCTGGCGTGCGCAACCCCAGGCGGACTGGACGGCCGCCCTGAAGCTGCTGGACGACACCCTGCCTGCCGACCGGCAGCCGGTGCTGCCTGCCAGCTTCGATGGCCATGTCGAATCCCTGCTGATGGTGCGTGCCGGAGCCACGCCTGACGATCGCTTCGCCCTGCGCCTGTGGCCGGCACCGGCCGTGCTGGGCGACGGCACGCCGCTGTGGATCGGCACGACCCAGCGGCTCGAACGCGTTCACCCGTTCGGCACCTTCGCCCTGTGGCGGCCGCGCCCCTACACGGCGGGCGATGCGGAAGCCGTGTTCGGCGCGCTGGCCCCCTTCGAGCAACAACGCGGCCTGTATGACGATGAAGGCGTGGCCGTGCTGAGGCTGCGCACCACGCCGCGACGCTGAGGCTCACCCACCTGCGGGCAGCACGCCCTGTTCCCGCAGCAGGGCCAGGAACCGCCGTGGCGCGCCGTCGAAGCCGCCATTGGACATGAACACCACATGGTCGCCGCGAAACACCCGCTGACGCAGCGCGACCAGCAGCCCATCGACATCCGGCGCCGTCAGGCCCTCGCCGCGCAGGCCTTCGACCACCTTCGTGGCGTCCCACTGCAACTCCGGCCGGTGCAGGAACACCACGCTGTCGGCCTGTGCGAGCGATGGTGCAAGCGCATCGGCATGCGCACCGAGCCGCATGGAGTTGCTGCGCGGTTCCATCGCCACCGCGATGCGCGCATCGCCAACCTTGCTGCGCAGGCCAGCGAGCGTGGTCTCGATCGCGGTGGGGTGATGGGCGAAATCGTCATAGACGTTCACCCCGCCTACTTCACCGATGAACTCCATGCGCCGCTTGACGCTGCGGAACCGCGCCAGCGCCGGCATCACCTTCGCGGGCTCGACACCCGCCGCATGCACAGCTGCCAGCGCCGCCAGCCCGTTCATCACGTTGTGTCGCCCGAGCAACGGCCAGCGCACCTCACCGACCTCGCGGCCACGGTGGCTCACCGCGAAATGCGAG
>SCUY01000253.1 GCA_004322525.1 Lysobacter sp.
CGTGCCACCGGTCATGTTGCGCTGGATCGCGGCGCCCGCCGCAGCACCGGCGGCGGCGCCAGCGACGGTCGCGACGTTCTGCTTGCTGTTGCTGGAATTGTCGGCCAGCTTGCGACCGGCGGCCGCGCCGACGAGCCCGCCGACCACCGCACCGGTAACACCGGAGCCACTCGCGGTGGAGCCCACGGCCTCGATCCGGGTCACCGTGCCGCAGTCATAGCAGTTGGCGGAACTGCTGGACGGCGGCGGCGCGCCGGCGTAGCCCGGGTACGTGGTGGCGCAACCTGCCAGCGAGAACACCGCCGTGGCGGCGATAGTCATGAGTCGAAGATGGGTATTCATGCGGCGCTCCATACGTGGGATGTCATGGCCATTGCCATGTCTCCGCACGCTAGGAGCGTTGCCGTGAATGGTCGATCAAGCCCAACTGAGCGGTTCAGGCGCGGTTGCGCGCTCAGTCATGCACGTATTTGTGGCAGGACTCGCAGGTCTGGCCCACCTTCGACATCACGGCCTGCACGCCTTGGCAATTCAGCGGTGGCGAAGCCAGGGATGCATCGAGCGCTGCGCGCAGATCACCGGCATGCTGAACAAAGCGCGCGTCATCGCGCATGTCGCCGAAGGCGGTCTCGATGTCGTTGGACACCAGCCGCAACGTCTGCAGGTGAGGCAGCGTGTCAGTGGCGGCGCAGCGGTTCTGCGTGACGCTCTGCTTCATCTGGCCCATGTGCGCGGCCATGAGGTGCATTACCGCGCCCGGATAGGGGTCGCGACGCTGATCGATGGCCCGCATGATCATCACCGTCGCCACCGCACCGATGGCGAGCCCCAGAAGCACCATGAAGAGATAGCGCGACGCATTGCTGCGCCGGGGCGTGGCAGTGGGAGGCATGGAGTTCATCGATCGTCCGTCCAGGTGGGCGCTTCGCCTGACGATAGCATGCGGCCTAACGCCCACGTCGCGTGCACACGGATGCCTACAATGAGCGCATGAGTGACAGCGCCATCGAGCCCGCATGGGCGGAAAAATTTGCCGGGATCGATCGCCTGTATGGCACAGGGTCGGTGGCTGCGCTATCAAAACGCCGGGTGGCGATCGTCGGGCTCGGTGGTGTCGGATCGTGGGTCGCCGAGGCGCTCACACGCTCTGCTGTCGGGCACCTGCGGCTGATCGATGCGGACGACATCTGCCTGTCCAATACCAATCGCCAGCTTCCGGCGCTCGAGGGTACCTATGGGCATGCGAAAGTCGCTGCGATGGCCGCGCGCTGCCAGCGAATCAATCCGCTGATGGGGATCGAGCCGGTGCCGGCGTTCGTTACCGCCGACAACGTGGGTGCGCATCTTGATGATGGTTTCGACCTCGTCATCGATGCCTGCGACAGCTTCCGCAGCAAGGTCGAGATGGTCGCCTGGTGCCGTCGCCGCAAGCTCCCGCTGGTGGTCAGCGGTTCCGCGGGCGGCCGCACCGACCCGACCCTGGTGCGCGTGCGCGACCTGTCCCGTACCGAGCACGATGCGATGCTCGCGCTGGTACGCAAGAAGCTGAGGTCCGATTTCAATTTTCCACGAAACCGCGGCCGCTACTTCGGCGTGCCGGCGGTGTATTCACTGGAAAACGTGCGTTATCCGCAGGCGGATGGAAGTGTCTGCGGTTTGCGTCCGCCGTCGGGCGAAGGGTCGATGAAGCTGGATTGCGGCAGCGGCCTCGGCGCGGCCACGCATGTCACCGGGGCCTTTGCATTCGCGATGGCAGGCAAGGCCCTGGACATGCTGCTCGCCGAACGGAAGCGTTGACTAGGGCTGGGGTGCTGTCAGCGCGAACAGGCGTTCGGCATTGCATGTGGTCGCGTTCGCGATGAATTCGCGTGATTGCGATCGCAGCTCCGCGATGCTGTCCAGCACGTGGACGAGCCGGGCCGGCTCGTTACGCATGCCACGGTGCAGGCTGTCGGGCTGGTCGGGTGAATCGGTCTCGAGCAGCAGGAATTCGACAGGCATGCCGGTCACGAGCGTGCGCAGCCGATTCGCCCGCGGGTAGGTCACCGGCCCGCCGAGGCCGATGAAGAACCCCAGGCTCCACAGCGTTTCGGCCTGCTGCCGGCTGCCGGAGAAACTGTGCACGACGCCGCGCAGGCCACCGATGCGACGGATGGCAGCGATCACCGCATCCACCGCCCATCGGGCATGCACGATCACCGGCAGATCGACGTCGCGCGCGATTCGCAGCTGCGCGTCGAAGAACACCTGTTGCTGCACACGGTCCAGCCCGTCGACGAAGAAATCCAGGCCACATTCGCCCACCGCGACAGGCCTTTCGCGCTCGATCAGTTCCCGCAGTGCGGCGAGATGGCTCCCGTCATGGCCCGTCAGATAGAGCGGATGCAGGCCATAGGCGGGGTGCAGGCCGGCATGACGCGCGCAGGTCATGCGCAGCCCCTCCCAGCTGGCTGCATCGACCGCCGGAACCACCTGTCGGCGCACGCCGGCCTCCCGTGCACGCGCTATCACTTCCGTCCGGTCCGCCTCGAACGCGTCGACATCGATGTGCGCATGGGTGTCGACCAGGTCGATCATCGATGCTCTACGTCGATCACCCGCGCATCGCGTGATTTCCAGTTCGCGAAAAGCATGGTCGCCAGGCCGAGCAGGATCTCGTCCGCGAACGGAATGAAATCGGGGATGACCAGGTCGAGCAGGAACACGGCCGCGGTGATTTTGAACAGGGTGGGATGACGCAACTTCCCGGCCCAGCGCATGAAGGGGTTCAACAGGATTCTGGACATGGGGCCTCCGTTTCGTGTGGACGCTAGCACGCGGCTCCCGATGGGTTGGATGAAACGCGTCGCGGGTCTGAACGCTGCTGGGCGGTGCCGGGACGCGACTCCGCGCCGGTTCAGCATTGCAGTGATCGAATCAACGCCACGCAGTTTCGCCACCGCCTGTTGGAGGCATCCATGGACAAGAACATTCTTGCGGTCGCACTCGGGTCAATGTTGCTCGGCGGCGTCGCCGTCGCCGCCTACAGCAGCTTCAATGATCGCGCTCCGATCGCCCGCACACCGTTGCAGCCAGTGCGTGCTACAGCCGATATCGCGCGATTCGATGCACCGCCGGCTGGTAATGCAGTACGCACCGAAGCGTCGCTGGCGCCGGCGCTGCCGATACAGCCGATACAGCCGCGGCTGGAATATGCCGATGTCGTCCACGTCGACCCGGTAAAGAAGAAGCAGGCCCGCTATGCGACGGTGATCGATACGGATGCGGTTCGCGAGACGAGTACCACGTCGGTTCCGCGTGAGGTCTGCAATGACGTGGTCGTGCAGGAACGCCTGCCCGAGCGCGACGGAAACGTGGGCGGTACCGTGGCCGGCGCCCTGATCGGCGGGCTGGTCGGCAGCCGCGTGGGCGACGGCATTGGGCGCAGGGCCGCGACCGCGGCCGGTGCGGTGGCGGGCGGGTTCATCGGCAATCGCGTTGACCGCAACCACGTGGGTGGGCGCGTGATCGCACGCACCGATCGCCAGTGCCGCACCGTGACCGATACAGCGCAGAGCTCGCGTGTGATCGGGTACAACGTCACCTTCCGTAATCCCGATGGCACGATCGGCACGATGCGCCGGTCGAGCCGCCCGGGGGGGCGCATCATGCTCGGCAACGATTCGCGCACGGTCGGCTACGACGTGACCTATCGCTACCGGGGTATCGAGCGCACCGTCCGGATGAGCGAGCGCCCCGCCAGCCGCCTGCCGGTGGTGGATGGGCAGGTGGTCAGCCGGTCGGCCTTGGCCGGAACGGTCGCCAGCCGCGGCTGAGCTACTCATCCGATGAAAAAAGAGGGGCCGGGGAACCGGCCCTTTTTTCTGCGGTCAACAAATTCCAGCGGGGCCGGGGTGTCGGGATTTTGTGACGACGCCTACACTAGGGGGCTCTCGACCCCGCCGAGCGCCCGCATGGCCCTGAACCCTTACGACATCTTCGACGTCCGCTCGCTGCTTACGGAGGAGGAGTGCGCCGTCCAGGACACCGTCGGACGTTTTACCGACGAGCGCGTGATCCCGATCATCGGCGAATGCTTCGATGAAGGCCGCTTCCCGCGCGAACTGGTGCCCGAGATCGCGGAGTTGGGCCTCTTGGGCTCCTCGCTCCCCGAGCAGTACGGTTGCGCGGGTCTCAACGGCGTGAGTTACGGCCTGATCTGCCAGGAACTCGAGCGTGGCGACAGCGGCATCCGCAGCTTCGTCTCGGTGCAGAGCTCGCTGTGCATGTATCCGATCTACGCCTACGGCTCCGAAGAGCAGCGCATGCGCTGGCTGCCGGACATGGCCGCGGGCAAGGTGATCGGCTGCTTTGGCCTCACGGAGCCGCCGTGCGGCTCGGTGAG
>SCUY01000254.1 GCA_004322525.1 Lysobacter sp.
GGATCGCAGAGGCTGGAGACGCGGCCGGATGTGTAATCGATCAACTGGTCCGGGCAGGCAAGCACGCGCGGGCCGAAGCGCTCCGTGATGCCACCGACGGTGTTCAGCGCCAGTACGCGTCGCGCGCCCAGTGTTTTCAATGCCGCCAGGTTCGCACGGTAGTTCACCTGGTGCGGCGCCACGGAATGCCCTTCGCCATGCCGCGCAAGGAACGCGACCCGGTGCATGCCGAGCCGCCCGACGCGCACCGGCCCGGAGGGCACGCCGTAACGCGTGGCCGGCTGGAGCGATTCGACATCGGCCAGTTCGGCGAGCCGGTACAGACCGGTACCGCCGATGATCGCGAGTTCGATGTCGGACATGGATGCTCCTGCGGCCCACACGCGCGGGCCGGTGTCGACTGGCGGTGGATCAGCCTGCGAGTTGCGCGAGGGCTGCATCCGTCAATGCATGGATCGCCGGCAGGTTCCGGCCCTGCTCCTGGAAATCCATTCCGTAACCGAAGACATAGCGATCGGGAACGTCAACGCCGAAATAGTCGGCCTCGACGCCCGCAACGCAGCGCCCGTGACGCTTGACCGCGAGCGCCGCGATGCGCACGTCGGCAACACCTTCTTTGTGGCACCAGCGGATGATCTCATCGAGCGTATGGCCCTCATCGACGATGTCGTCCACCAGCAGTACGCGGCGGCCACGCAGCGGAGTCGCCGGGCGGTGCTTCCATGCCAACGCGCCGCCGCTGGTCTCGCCGCGGTAGCGGGTGGCGTGGAGATAGTCGAACTGCAGGTCCAGGCCCAGTGCACCGATTTCCATCGCGAGCCGGGCGGCGAATGGCAAGCCACCGTGCATCACTGTGAGGAACAGCGGCACGCTGCCGGCGAAGTCGTCGCGGATTGCGGGCGCCATGCGCGCGATCGCCGTCTCCAGCGTGTCGCGGTCGTGGATAAGGTCGCTGTGGGCGAGTGCCCAGGCAATGTCGCGCACCATCACGAGAGCCTCTCGAAGCGCTGCTTCGTGGACTGGAATCGCTCGTCCGCGATCAACTGCTGCCAGGCGAGCGGGCCACGACCGATCAGCCCCGCCATCGCCGCCGTGTTGAGCGACCGCCCTTCCACCGCCGCGAGCGATTCGGGCACCAGTTCGGGATGACAGACCAGCACCACGTCGCAGCCGGCGTCGAGGTGCGCGTCGATACGCGACTTGATGCCGCCCGCCGAAAATGCCGCCGCCATGCCGATGTCGTCGGAAAACACCACCCCGCGGAAACCCATTTCGGCGCGCAGGATGTCTTCGATCCAGCGTCGCGAGTACCCGGCCGGGTCGGGATCGACGGCGGGATATTTGACGTGCGCCATCATCACCGCATCGGCCCCCGCGTCGATGCCCGCGACGAACGGGACAAGGTCGAGGGCACGCAGTTCGTCGAGCGGACGAGGGTCCACCGCATCGTCGAAATGGGTGTCCTCAAGCACCGAGCCATGGCCGGGAAAATGCTTGAGCGTTGCGCCCATCCGTGCGGCATGCATGCCACGGACATAGGCACGGGTGAACTCCGCAACGATCTGCGGATCGGCCGAGAACGCGCGGTCGCCGATCGCCCGGTTGCCGCGCCCGAGATCGACGACCGGGGCGAAGCTCAGGTCGATGCCAGTCGCGCGGATCTCGCTGGCCATCAGCCACGCATGTTCCTCGGCCAGCTGCAGCGCGGCGTTTCGATCGGATGCGAACAGCGCGTCGAACGTCTCGAGCGGTGGCAGCGCGCTGTAGCCTTCGCGGAAGCGCTGCACCCGCCCGCCCTCCTGGTCGACGCAGACCAGCTGCGGCCGCGGCGCCGCTTCGCGGATCGCCTGGCTGAGTTCGGCTACCTGCTGCTTCGAGGCGAAGTTGCGGGAAAACAGGATCACGCCGCCGCAGGCGTCGTGTTGCAGCCAGTCGCGCTCGGGCGCGCTGAGTTCCGTACCGGCCACGCCGATCACGAGCATGGGAGGGCTCCGCGGGAATCGTTGGGCCGGGCATTGTGCCCCGGACGCCGTAAACGCGCAGCGCGTCCTGCTGCTGGGCGTTACCAGCCCGAGAATGGTCTGCCGGCCAGCGCCAGGTTGTAGTAGCGGACATCGTCGGTCACTTCATCGCCAAGCCACGCCGGCCGCTCGTACGGGCTGTCGGCACGCTCGAGTTCAAGCTCGGCCACGACCAGCCCTGCGTTGTCGCCCAGAAACTCGTCCACTTCCCAGACATGCCCGCCGAAGTCGATGTAGTGCCGGCGTTTCTCGATGCGCCCGCCAATGGCCAGCGCAAGCAGAGCGCGGGCATCCTCGATCGGAATCGGATAGTCGAACTCCTGCCGGGTCGTGCCCGCCTCGCGCGACTTCATGTTGAGAAATGCCTCGTCACCCTGGATGCGTACGCGCACGGAGACGTTCATCGCACCCGCATCAAGCGTGGCGAGGTCGTTGAGATAGGCCTGCGCCATCTCGACGCGGCGGCTTGCCTGCCCACGCCAGGCATCGGAGGTGACGAGGAATTTACGTTCGATTTCCAGGGGCATACCGGCGTCTTCGTTGGTAGGTGGTGCGTCCCGTACCAGCCACACGTGCCTGCGCACGGCCTGCGGCAACGACAGGACGCCTTTCCGGCCTAGCGTGGTTCGAACATCGCGATGGATTCGACATGCGCCGTATGCGGGAACATGTCCATCACGCCTGCCGCCTTGAGCTTCCAGCCTTTCTCGTTGACGAGGAAGCCGGCATCGCGCGCGAGCGAGGCGGGATGGCAACTCACGTAGACGATGCGCCTGAACTGCTTGAGCGGCAGATGCGCGAGCACGAAGTCCGCGCCCGATCGCGGCGGATCGAGCAGCAGCTTGTCGAAGGACTCGCGCATCCACGGTTCCCCGGAAAGATCTTTCGCGAGATCCGCGGCGTGGAACTCGACGTTCGCCATGCCGTTGTGCGTGATGTTTTCGCGCGCCCGTCGTACCAGACCGGCATCGCCCTCCACGCCCACCACCTCGCGCGCATGCCGCGCCAGCGGAAGGGTGAAGTTGCCGAGCCCGGCGAACAGGTCGAGCACGCGTTCGTCGGGTGATGGCTCCAGCAGATCGATCGTGCGCTGGATCATGTGCTGGTTGAGGCCGGCATTGACCTGGATGAAGTCGAGCGGCCGGAACATGAGCTCGATATCCCAGGCCGGCAGCCGGAAAGCGAGTCTGGGTTCGTCCGGACCCAGGGGATGAACGGTGTCGAGCCCGCCTGGCTGCAGGTAGATCGAGAAGCTGAACTCACTCCCGAAGGCGGCCAGCCGCTCGCGGTCCGCAGGACTCAGTGGCGCGAGATGCCGGAAGGTGAGCGCGATGGCGTCGTCGCCGGCAATGAATTCGATCTGCGGGATGTCGCGGCGTCCGTCGAGGCTGTCGACCAGCGCAGCGATCGCACCGATACGGCCGCCGACTGCCGGAAGCACCGTATGGCATTCGGCGATATCGGCCACGAAGCGCGGATCGGCCTCGCGGAAGCCGACCAGCGTCTTGCCCTTCTTCTCGACGCGGCGCACCGACAGCCGACCCTTGCGGCGATAACCCCAGGCGGCATCGGTCAATGGGGAGAGGATCTCCTTCGGCGTCACGTGCCCGATGCGTTCGAGGTTCTCCACCAGCACCCGCTGCTTGGCGAGGATCTGCTTCGCCTCGTCGTAGTGCTGCAATGCGCAGCCGCCGCAGGTCCCGAAGTGGGCGCAGCGCGGTATCACGCGTTCCGGCGCGGCCTCCATGATCTCCACCGCGCGCGCTTCGTCGAAGCTGCGGTTGCGCGCGGTCTGCACCGCCATCACACGTTCGCCGGGCAAGGCGCCAGCGACGAAGACGGCCTTCCCGTCCGGGCGTCGCGCCACGCCGCGGCCGTCATGGGTGAGGTCGGTGATGTCCACGGGAAACGGGGTGAGATCGAGTCGGGCCACGGAGAGGCTGCAAAAAAATGGACAGCGCATTGTCCCAGAAACAATCCGATGCCCGCACCGGCGCCGCAAAAGGTGACGGCCCGCCGAAGCGGGCCGTCGTGCGGCACCCCGGGGTGCCTGCGTCGGAACCTCTTACTTCTGCTTCCAGCCACCGCCGCTCTGGTACCACCAGCCGCTGCGTGCGCTGTCGATCCACTGCGTCGCGAATACCTCGCGGATACGCGGCTCCCATTCGGGATGATTGTTGGCGACGGCGATCTCGCGATAGACCGCCTTGCGGTCGCGATTGTCGTCAGCCACGGCCTGATTGATGGCGACACGATCCTTCAGCGGAAGCCTGGCGGCATCGCGCACGACGACCAGCCCGTCGGCGGTGAAGCCCAGCGCGCCCGCGTCGAAGCCCGCTCGCAACGAGCCGTCGAAGCGCTGCTCCATGCGTGCCTGGATAGTCTGGATGGCCGGCGTCTTGATCGTGATGTCGGGTTGCGTCTGCGCCTGCGCGGCGCCAATGCCCAACAGTGCCGGCAGGTCCACGCGCGCGAGTTCGGCGGCGATGCGTTCGCCCAGTGGTGCGACGAAGGCACTCTGCCCGCGCGGCTTTTCGGACGGTGGCGCCTTCGCATCGTCGGTACTGATCACCTTCTCGACAAACTCGCGCGCGGCGGCGCGAGCCTCGGCGGCGGGGAAATAGACGTTGATCGTCACGCAGGCGGTCAGCGCGACAGCCGAAAGCGGAAGCATCATCCAGCGCATAACGTATCTCCAGTCAGATGCGGCGATGCTGCCGCGAAACGCGTGAAGCGGAGTGAAACACGGGTGGCCAGCCAGTTCCATGACCGCCTATCGCACGATGGCCTTGGTCTCGCCCTTGCCGACCGCGACCAGGCGTTCAACCAGCGTCTGCCAGTCGACGCGGCGATTGATGCCGATGACGCTCAGCCGCGGGATCCCGGCACCACGGACGATCACGAAGGAATTCGGCCCGCTTGCGGCGAGCCCGCCCATGTCGCAGACGCCATCGGCCAGACGGCAGTCGATGCCGATGCGGGAATAGCCGAAGTCATCGAAGAAGCCGAGCAGTTGGGCCTGCAGCCCGCTCACCAGCGAGTTGTCGCCAACGCTCGAGAGATCCTGCACGGCGCGCTGGCTGATGCGCTGGCGCACGCCGCGACGCCGGTCGGTGCGCAGGCTCGCGTCGAAGGCTACCGGTTGCCAGTCGACCAGCCGCAGAGCCGAGATACGTCCATCGAGGAGCCCGGTGATGCTGCCGAAGCCGAGCACGCCGGTCACGGAAGCAAGGTCGAGGTCATCGATCGCGATGTCCGCGCCGAGCGTCGGCGCGACGCCGAAGGGGCGCTCCATTGACAGCGCGGAAACGTCGATGCGCCCGCCGAATACCTGCGTGGAGAGCCCGCCGTCGAACACGAGCGTGTCGCTGCTGTAGCGCGCGCTGGGAATACGCCCGCTGAGCTGGCCGGTGAATGCGGGAAGGCCAAGCGCCTTCGCGACCTGCGCCACATCGAGGCGCTCGAGCGTCAGGCCGAACTCGGTCAGCGCGGGCTGGCCGGTACTCGCCGGCTGGATGGCGAGGTGATCGAAGGAAAAGCGCCCACCCAGCATGGGAACGTCAACAGGATGCGCGAGTGACAGGCGGCCGCCGGCGCTGGTCAGCGGGACGCTCGCAGGGCCGAATGCGAGCCCGTAAACGCTGCCTCCTTTCCACGAAAATCCGCTGCGGACGGGCCCATCCGCGGAATATTTCGCATCACCGGCGAGCGACTCGAAAGCGAACCGGCCTTTGGGATCGCGTGCACTGATGGAGTCCAGCCGCGCATCGACACGCTCGAGCCGCCCTGCCACCACCGAAAGCTTGGCAGCCAGGCCGCCCCGCAGTTCCAGGCCTGCCATGCCGGCCGCCCCCAGCCATCCGGAGAGATAGGCATCCCGTGCACCGGCGAGGTTTTCACTGCGCAGGTCGACATCGATATCCCGCAGGGCCAGACCCGGACCGAACGCGAGTTGCCCACGCGCGGCAAGCAAGTTGCCGTCACGCCAGTCGAATCGCGGCAGGCGCCAGCAGCAGGCGCCGCGTTGCTCGGCGTCCAGGTCGAGCCCGACGCGACGCCCGGCGAGAGCGACATACGTGGTGCCGAACAGGATCTCACCGCCCTGCAGCGCGCCGCGCAGCGCCACCCGGTCTGTCGGGCCGAGCAGAAGATCAAGATCGAAGGCACCCCCGAGGCCTTCGGCGGCGATGCGGCCATCCGGCGTATCGAGCGCTACACCCCGCAGCGTCAATGGCCCGGCAACCCTGACCCCCGCCGCGCTGGAGGTGACCTGCAAGCGCGCATCGCCATTGCCGCCCTTCAGCTGCGCCTCCGGCCAGGCCTGCGCGAGCAATGCCCGCGTCCACGCAAGAGGAATGGAGGTGAGATCGACGCGGGTGAGGTCAGGGGCGTCGCCGCGCCGCTGGACCGCGATGCGGCTCGTGCCGCGGGCGAGCGATGCATCCACACCGCGTTCGGTGATGTCCACCGACAAATCCATCGACGCACCCCGACCCGCGCGCACCGGCCCGCTGCAACGCCACGTCGACCAGCCGGAGCGCCGCAGGTCACAGGTCCAGTCGAGCTGCTGGAAGTGGTAGTCCAGGCCCGGCGCATCGAGCCGGCGCGCCTGCAACCGCATCACGCCGGCGGACGCCCGCGACGGCCAGGCAAGGTCGATTCGCACGTCCTGCAGCGTCGCTACGGGCGAGATCATGCGGGCGATCCGAGCCTGCGCCGTACGCGCCTGCACGGGTGCCGGCAACACGCAGACCGTCGCCAGCAGCATCGTGAGGATCGCGCGTAAGATGATCATTCGGACGAAGCTTACCGACAGGACGGGTGGCCACGATGACGGAACCATCAACACGTGTGCTGCTGGTCGAGGACGACCCGGTCAGCGCGGCCTTCCTGCGTGCCGCACTTGAACGCGTGCCCGCACGCGTGGACGTGGCCGGCAACTGCGCCCGCGCCCGCGCACTGGCCCGCAATGCCGACCATGCTCTGTGGGTCATCGATGCCCATCTGCCGGATGGTCGAGGGGAGGACGTCCTGGCCACGCTGCGTGCGGCCGGGTTGACCACGCCCGCCATCGCTCACACCGCAGCGCGTGAAGCCGAGCAGCACGAGCGGCTGCTGGCAGCGGGTTTCCTGGAAGTACTGGTGAAGCCGCTGTCGGCGTCGGAGATTCTCTCCGCCGCGCGCATCGCGCTGAACCTGTATGCCTCGCCGGTGCGTGCCAACGTGCCGGTGGACGACGCCCCCCTCTGGGACGATGTGAGCGCCCTCGACGCGCTGTTGGGGGATCGTTCGCACATGGACGCGTTGCGGCGGCTGTTCCTTGCGGATCTTCGTTCGATGCGGGTCGCCGTCGCCAACGCTGTCGAGACCGATGACGAGGCGACGCTGCATGCGGTGCTGCATCGCCTGCGTGCGAGTTGCGGCTTTGTCGGGGCGGTACGCCTGTGTGCGGCCGTGCAGCAGTTCGCAGCACAGGATGCGGTCAGCGGCTGGCCGGCATTCGACCTGGTAGCCGCACAGACGCTCGCTCAGGCGCCGGTGGACGAAGAGGGTTGATCCGCCCCGAAGGCGCGGGCGAGTTCGCCGAGCATCTGCCAGGACGTCAGCCCACGGGGCCCGAGGTGGTGTTCCAGCACACAGCGCATCGCACGGCGTAGAGCGCCAAGATCGGCCGGCGGTGGCGCTTCGTCGGTGGCGAGCGTAAGCAGGACGAGGCCGCTGGGCGTATCGCGCCGCGATGCCATTCCGCTGACATCCGGAACACGGCGCAGCCCATGCTCGGCATCCAGCCGGTAGCGCGCGGCTGGATCGAGCGGTTGCCCCTCGCTGTCGTATGCCCAATCGAAACCGAGCCCGAGTGCCTGCAGCAGATCGCGTTCGTAGCGTCGCAACGTCCACGGCAGCGAATCGCCGGCGCGCAGGCGTTCGCGCAGCCTCGCATACGCGGTGAACAGATCGGGCTGGGGGTCGTGGCGTGGCGTCAGACGTAACGTCAGTTCATTGACATAGAACGCCGCCAGCGCGACGTCACCAACCAGCCGCGGTGCCGCATCCGCAGCCTCCGCCTGCGTCAGGCGCGCCATTTCGCCGTGTTGCACGGCGTCGAAGCGTATCCACTGGAGTGGCTGCAATGCCGCGCGCAACAATTGTCGCCGCGGCCCCATGACACCACGCGCGACGATCCCCATCCGGCCGTGCCGTGCCGTCAATGCTTCGACCAGCAGGCTCGTCTCCCGCCACGGCCGCACATGCAGCACGAAGGCATTTTCGGCGGCATACCGCATGCTGCCTAGGCCGTCCCGTCCCGCGATCGAAAACGCACGACGGCCGGCCGGCCGGCCACGCTACTCATAGCCCAGCGCCTTCAACGCGGCCTCGTCATCGGACCAGCCCTCGCGCACCCGCACCCAGGTTTCAAGGAATACCTTCGAGTCGAACAGCTTTTCCATCTGCAGGCGCGAGCGCGACCCGATCTCACGCAGCCGTTCGCCGCCTTTGCCGATGACGATGCCTTTCTGGCCCGGGCGTTCGACCCAGATGACCGCGCCGATCCGTAGCAGGGCATCGTCGACCTCGAAGCGTTCGATCTCGACAGTGGTCGCATACGGAAGTTCATCGCCAAGCTGGCGCATCAATTGTTCGCGCACCATCTCGCCGGCGAGGAACCGCTGGCTGCGATCGGTGATTTCGTCCTCCGCGTACAGCGCCGCCTGCTCCGGCAGCAGGGCGAGTACGGTTTTCACGAGGTCCTGCAAGCCGCGGCCCTTCAGTGCCGACACCGGATGTACGCCTGCGAAATCGCGGCCATTGCTCACCCGGGCGAGGTAAGGCAGCAGAGCGGTCTTGTCCTTGATGCGATCGACCTGGTTCACCACCAGCACGACCGGGACGCCGGCGGCCCGGAGTGTGTCGTAGGCGAGCCCGTCCTCGTCGTCCCAGCGCCCTGCGACCACCACCAGCAACCCGGCATCGACGCCTTCCAGTGCACCACGCGCCGCGCGGTTCATGAGCCGGTTCATCGCACGCTTCTGCTCGCGATGGATGCCCGGCGTATCGAGCAGGAGGATCTGCCCTTCGGGAAAAGTAGCGATACCGAGCACGCGATGGCGCGTGGTCTGCGGCCGGTTCGAAGTGATGCTGATCTTCGCGCCGACCAGCGCGTTCACCAGCGTCGATTTTCCGACATTCGGTCGGCCGATGACGGCGACGTGGCCGGCACGGTGGGGAGGAGTCTGCATGCGCCGATTGTACTGGCGCGGACACGCTGCCCCGGGTGATCAGCGGGCCGTGGAGGGAATCAGCGCGAGAGCGGCCTCGGCGGCTACCTGCTCGGCCGCTCGCCGCGAAGTGCCCTCGCCTTCGGCCACCAGCGCCGGTTGCGCGAGCGAACAGCTGACGCGGAACAGCCGCGCATGCTCCTCCCCCTCCTCCGCAAGCAGTTCGTATATCGGCAACGGCCGCTGCCGCGCCTGCAGCCATTCCTGCAGGCGTGTCTTGGCATCCTTCGCCACCTTGCCAGGCGCCGGAAGCGCCTCCATCGGAAGCTCGAACCAGGCGAGCACCGCTTCGCGGCACGCATCGAATCCGGCATCGAGATAGATCGCCGCGACGATCGCCTCGACGGTATCGGCCAGGATGGAATCACGGCGGTGTCCACCGGACTTCAGCTCGCCCGGGCCCAACGTCAGCCGCGCCCCCAGCTCCAGCGTGCGCGCGATAGAAGCCAGCGAGGATTCGCGCACCAGTTCCGCCCGGGCACGGGTCAGGGCACCTTCGTCCGCCGTGGGCCATCGCGCGTAGAGCGCCTCGGCGATGAACAGGTTGACGAGCGCATCGCCGAGGAATTCGAGGCGCTCGTTATGAGGCGCTCCCGCACTGCGATGGCGCAGCGCCTGCGCAAGCAGCGCGGGGCTGCCGAACACATGGCCCAGCGGATCAGTCACTGATTCGCCGGAATTCCTTCTGCGCATGGAAGCGCCCCACCACGTCGAGGTTGGCAATCAGCGGGCGGCGGACTTCGTAATCCACCGTCACCAGCCAGCCGGCATCCCGACGTACCAGCTTCATGTTCTCCGGCTTCACGTCTTCGCTGTAATTCACGTCCATGCGGCGGAAGAAGAGATCCTTGATCTTCTCGGCATCGGTATTGGCCATCTCGACATCCTGCGACATGGACTCCAGCGCCTTCTTGACCGCGTAGTACTCCGAGTACATGGGGATCAGCTTCATGCCCATGTAGACGAATACGCCGACGACGCCGAGCACCACGATGAAACTGACCAGGGTCATGCCCCGTTGCGCGCGCTTCATGACTTTTCTCCCCAGGGTGTGCGGGCCAACACTATCACTGGATGCGGGTGCCGATCCGGGAGGTATCGAACGCTCCCGTGCAGAACCAGCCTTCGCAGTTCAGCCAGATCAGGAAAGCACGGCCGCGGAGATTCGCTTCCGGCAGCACACCCCAGAACCGGCTGTCCTCGCTGTTGTCGCGGTTGTCCCCCATGACGAAGTACGAGCCCGCCGGCACCGTCCATTCGCCCTCGGCCTGGATGAGCTCGGGCATGTCGACCCGCTCCAGCACGCGATGTGACCGGCCCGGCAACGCCTCCTCCAGTTCCTCCGCCCCGGTCATCTCCGCGCCATTGGCGACACCCTGGTAGATACCGATGGGCCGGTACTGCAGCGGCGTGCCGTTGATCGTCACCTGATTGTCGTGATAGCCGACTACGTCGCCTGGAAGGCCTACGACACGCTTGATCCAGTCCTGCTCCGGGTGATGCGGCGGCTTGAAGACCACCACGTCCCCCCGCTTCGGCTCACCGATCGATACCACCTTCCTGTTGGTGATCGGCAGCCGCAGCCCGTAGGCGAACTTGTTGACCAGGATGAAGTCGCCGGTGAGCAGCGTCGGCATCATCGAATTCGACGGAATACGGAAAGGCTCGGCGATCAGGCTGCGAAGAATCAGCACCACGGCCAGCACCGGAAAGAACGACTTCGAGTAGTCGACGATGACCGGCTCGTCGGCGGCATCCAGCAGGCCCGTGCGTGCGGCGCGGCGGCGCGCGAGGAACAGCCGGTCGAGCAGCCAGACAATACCCGTGAGAAGGGTGAGTACCACCAGAATGATTTCAAACCAGCGCATGGATGTTCCTTCGGAACGATGTTCGGATCAGGAATGGATCGGACCAGGGACGGGCGCGGAGGGTTCCCCCGTGCCCGGCGCTGCCGTGCGTGGATATCACTTGTCGACCTGCAGCACGGCGAGGAAGGCCTCCTGGGGGATCTCCACGCGGCCGACCTGCTTCATGCGCTTCTTGCCCGCCTTCTGCTTCTCGAGCAGCTTCTTCTTGCGCGATATGTCGCCGCCGTAGCACTTGGCCAGCACGTTCTTGCGCAGCGCCTTGACCGTGGTACGTGCGATGACCTGCGCGCCGATGGCCGCCTGGATCGCCACGTCGAACTGCTGCCGCGGGATCAGTTCCTTCATCTTCTCGGTGAGATCGCGCCCACGACGGTCGGCATGATTGCGGTGGGTGATGATGCTCAGCGCATCGACCTTGTCGCCATTGATGAGCGTGTCTACCCGAACGAACGGGCCCGCCTGGAAGCGCAGGAACGCGTAGTCGAGGGAGGCGTAGCCCCGGGAAACCGATTTGAGCTTGTCGAAGAAGTCGAGCACCACCTCGGCCATCGGCAGCTCGTAGCTGATCTGCACCTGGTTGCCCATGTAGGTGATGCCGATCTGCACGCCGCGTTTTTCCTCGCACAGCGTGATCACGTTGCCGACGTAATCGGGCGGCGTGAGGATGTTCGCGCGGATGATCGGTTCGCGGATCTCGTCGACCAGGTTGGCCGGTGGCAGCTTGGCCGGATTGTCCATCGGCATGACGGACCCGTCGGTTTTCAACACCTCATAGATCACGGTGGGCGCCGTGCTGATGAGGTTGAGGTCGTACTCGCGCTCCAGCCGCTCCTGCACGATCTCCATGTGCAGCATGCCGAGGAAGCCGCAGCGGAAGCCGAAGCCCATCGCCTCGGAGCTTTCCGGCTCGAAGCGCAGCGCAGCGTCGTTGAGGCGCAGCCTGTCTAGCGCTTCGCGCAGGTCCGGGTAATCCTCGGCATCCACCGTGAACAGGCCGGCGAAGACGCGCGGCTGCATCTGCTGGAAGCCGGGAAGCGCGGTGGGCGCCGGGTTCGCCGCATGCGTCAGGGTGTCGCCGACCGGTGCGCCGTGCACGTCCTTGATCGACGCGGTGACCCAGCCCACCTCGCCCGCGCGCAATGCATCGAGTGGCTTGCGCTTGGGCGTGAAAACGCCGACGCCTTCGACCTGGTGCGAGCGCCCGGTGGTCATCACCAGAAGCTTGTCGCCCGGTTTGATCTCGCCCTGCATCACGCGCACCAGGGACACGACGCCGAGGTAATTGTCGAACCACGAATCGATGATCAGCGCCTGCAGGCGATCGGTGTCGCGCGGCTGCGGCGGCGGGATGCGCTTGACGATCGCTTCCAGCACGTCGACGACGTTGAGGCCGGTCTTCGCACTGATGGCGACGGCGTCCTCGGCGTCGATGCCGATGACCGCTTCGATCTCGGCCTTCGCGCGCTCGATGTCGGCGGTGGGCAGGTCGATCTTGTTGAGCACCGGCACGACTTCCAGGCCCTGCTCCACCGCGGTGTAGCAGTTGGCGACCGACTGCGCTTCCACCCCCTGCGCGGCATCGACGACCAGCAGTGCGCCTTCGCAGGCGGCGAGCGAGCGGCTGACTTCGTAGCTGAAGTCGACATGGCCCGGGGTGTCGATGAAGTTCAGGAAGTACGTCTTGCCATCCTTCGCCGTGTACGGAAGCGAGACCGACTGCGCCTTGATGGTGATGCCGCGCTCACGCTCGATCGGATTGCTGTCGAGCACCTGCGCTTCCATCTCGCGCGCTTCCAGGCCGCCGCACAGCTGGATGATGCGGTCGGCGAGCGTCGACTTGCCATGGTCGACGTGCGCGATGATGGAAAAGTTGCGGATCTGCTGCATTAGGGACGGCGACGCCAGGCGAAATAACCCGGGATTATCGCATAGCGGCCGAAGCAGGCCGGGCAGCGCCGCAGCCGCGCCGCCCGGCCCCGCTCATTCAGTCTCGCGCTCGACGGTGAGGAACTGCGTGGCATTGCCACGTCGCACCAGCAGAACGACACTCTGGTCGCGCGGTACCGCGGCGACGGCACGCGCGAACTTCGCCGCCGTGTCCACGCCGGTGCGGCCCACCCGCAGGATCAGGTCCCCTTGCTGCAGGCCCGCGCTCCGTGCTGCGGCGCCGTCGACGCCCACGATGAGCACGCCCTCGCCGTCAGGTAGCCGGAGCCGCTGCCGCTCGCCGGAAGGCACGTCCTGCAAGGCGATTCCCAATGCGGTGTTTTCGGACGGGACAGCCTGCGCCGGCGCACGGCCACGCCCCCCGTCGCGTGCATCAGCCTCGACCCTCAATGCATCGAGCACGACAGGCAACTTCAGCGATCGTCCATCACGGATGACCGTGATCTCCACGCGCGAACCCGGCGCCAGCGAGCCGATCAGCGGCGGCAGATCACTCGAGGTCGTCACCGGGCGTCCGTTGACTGCGCGGATCACGTCACCGCGCTGCACACCGGCGCGCGCGGCCGCGCTGCCCTCGATCACGTCGGCGACCAGCGCACCGTTCGCATCGGGCAGGCCGAGCCCTTTCATCAGGTCGGTCGTCAACTCGCGTACCTGTACCCCGAGTTGGCCACGCTGCACGCGACCATTGGCACGCAACTGCTGCACCACCGACACCGCGAGGTCGATCGGAATCGCGAAACTCACGCCCATGTAGCCGCCGGAGTTCGAGAAGATCTGCGAGTTGATACCCACCACCTCGCCGCGCGTGTTGAGCAGCGGCCCACCCGAATTGCCGCGATTGATCGCCACGTCGGTCTGGATGAACGGCACGTACTGCTGGTTCGCGTAGGGATTCGCGCGGCCCACCGCACTGACGATGCCGGCGGTGACGGAATGGTCGAGCCCGAACGGCGAGCCGATCGCGACGACCCACTGGCCCGCCTTCACCGGCTGCGTCGCCGTGCGCAGCGCAGGCAGGCCGCGCCCTTCGATCTTGAGCAGCGCGACATCCGACGGCTCGTCGCTGCCGACGAGCCTGGCCTTGAATTCGCGACGGTCCGACAGGCGCACGGTGATCGTGCTGGCGCCTTCGACGACATGATGATTGGTCAGGACATAGCCATCATCGGAAATCAGGAAACCGGTACCTAGCGAGGTGCCCTGCATGCCACCACCCGGGCCCTCGGGGCCGGCCGGGCCGCCGGGGAACGGCATTTCGTCACCGAAGAAACGTTTGAAGAACTCGGGAACCCGCTCATCTTGCGGCAATTGCGCGCGCGCATTGCCGCGGCCACGGATCTCGGCGCTGACGTTGACCACCGCCGGGCCGACCTGCTGTACCAGATTGGTGAAGTCCGGCAGGCCACTGACCATCGGCGCAGCGGGAGGCGCCGTGGATGGCACGGGTAATGATGCGATCGCCGGCTGCTGCGCCGTGCAGGCGACGGGCAGCGCGATCGCGATCGCGGCGACAAGGGCGAGAGCATGCAGCGGTCGGTTCATGGGAATCGGCCTCGGAAGAAAAAGGGCGGCACGGAATCAGGGCGCGGGTGACGGATCAGCGTCGCTGGCGGTATCCGCCGAGCGCGGCCCCGGCCCGAACGGATAGAACGAAGGTGGAGCGACCGCCGCCGCGTCATGTCCATAACTGGCGACGAATGCATTGCCCGCCGCACGGCGCCCCAGGGCCGCGCGCGGCCAGGGCCGCGGGGCGAGCGTTTCCGACGAAGGCAGTGCAAAGGGGTTCGCGGCACTGGCGACCAGCAGAGCCGCGGTGTCCGTTGCGGGCGCGGCGGGAGGAGTCTCTGCTGGTGGTGCCGCGCGACGCGATGCGATGCCGGCAATGCGGCGCGAGACGGGTGCACGCAAGTGGGCCGAGGGCATGGCTGGCTCGGTCGAAGACTCGACCGCGACCATCGGCCCGGCTGGAACGACGGGCGGCGGGACTTGCATGGACGGCCCCCCCGGAACGGTAGCAACAACCGGCAACGACTCCGGCACGTGTTCGTTCACGGCGAATGGGCGCCCCACCAGCACCGCGAGCAATGCCACGGACGCGGCCAGCGCGCCGCCAGCCCAGCGCCAGCGAGTCATTCCGGCGCGGCGTGGCGCAATGACGCTCCCGGCAGGCCGCGATGTCGGCTCCGCAGCGATCGCCGCAGCGACGTTCGCCGCGAACGCGGGCGGCGCGGCAATCGACGAGCTGCGTCGCAGCGTGTCGCCGATCAACTGCCAGTTGCCACAGGCCTGTTTCCAGGACTCGTCGTGCGAGAGTCGGCGCATCGCGAAGAGGCGCGCCTCCCCTTGCAGCTCGCCATCGAACAATGCACTGAGCGTTTCGAGCGGGGCGGCAGAGGCATCGGCCGATGCGGTGTCACGAGAAGTCATCAGGAACGCTCCCGCAGGCTGTCGTGGTTGCCGAGCAGCGGTTTCAGTTGGGCGTCGATCGCATCCCGCGCGCGGAATATGCGCGAACGCACGGTGCCGATCGGGCATCCCATGCGCGCCGCGATCTCTTCGTAACTCAATCCCTCCACCTCGCGCAGCGTGATCGCATCGCGCAGTTCATCGGGCAGCTTTGCGACCGCATCCATGACCGTCGCCTCCACCTCCTGCCGGATGAGTTCATGCTCGGGGGTGTCGTTGTCGCGCAGGCGCAGCGACATGTCGAACTGTTCGGCGTCCATGACGTCGATGTCGCCCGCGGGCGGGCGGCGGTTCTGTGCAACGAGATGGTTCTTGGCGGTATTCACGGCGATCCGGTGCAACCACGTGGAGAACTGGGCGTCGCCGCGGAAATTTCCGAGCGCCCGGTAGGCGCGCATGAAAACCTCCTGCGCGACGTCCTGGCATTCGCTCCAGTCGTGCACGTAACGCCCGATCAGCCCGATCGTCCGATGCTGGTACTTGCGTACCAGATCGGAAGAGC